>JADCHX010000008.1 GCA_020248265.1 Rhodocyclaceae bacterium | reverse complement strand
CTGCGGACGCCGTTGACCGTGCTGCGCCGTGACCTGCTGCTGACGCTGCGCCGGCCGGCGGAGCTGCTGACCACGTTGTTCTTCTTCATCATCGTGGTCAGTCTGTTCCCGCTGGGCATCGGGCCGCAGCCGGAGCTGTTGCGCGAGATCGCGCCGGGGGTGCTGTGGGTGGCGGCGCTGCTGGCCTCGCTGCTCGCGCTGCCGAGGCTGTTCGCGGCCGACCATGCGGACGGCACGCTCGAGCAGCTGGCGCTCGCACCGCAGCCGCTGTCGCTGATCGTGTTCGCCAAGCTGGTCGCCCACTGGCTGACCACCGGCCTGCCGCTGACCCTGCTCGCGCCGCTGATCGCGCTGCAGTTCGACCTGCCGCCCTCGGCCACCTGGGTGCTGGTCGCCTCGCTCGCGCTGGGCACGCCGATCCTCGGGGCGATCGGTGCGGTCGGCGCCGCGCTCACGCTCGGCCTGCGGGGCGGCGGCGTTTTGACTGCGGTTCTCGTGCTGCCGCTGTATATTCCGGCTCTCATCTTCGGTGCCGGTGCCGTCGAGGCGGCGCTGGGCGGGCTCGACGCGTCGGGTCACCTGTCGCTGCTCGCCGCGCTGACGGTGTTCACCCTGACCTTTGCACCCTGGGCTGCGGCCGCGGCCGTGCGGATTTCGCTGGACTGACAGAGCCCGTACCCTTCTCCCGATGGCCATCCACTGGTTCAAGTACGCCTCGCCGGCGAGCTTCTACGGCCTCGCCGGACGCTTGATCCCGTGGTTCGCCGGTGCGGCCGTGGTGACGACGCTGGTCGGCCTGTACATCGGGCTGGTCCTGGCGCCCACCGACTTCCAGCAGGGCGACTCGTACCGCATCATCTACATCCATGTGCCGGCCGCGTGGATCGGCATGTTCACCTACCTGGTGATGGCTGGCTGGGCAGCGGCCGGCATCGTGTTCAACACCCGGCTGTCGGGCATGATGGTGCAGGCTCTGGCGCCGACCGGCGCGCTGTTCACCTTCATCGCGCTATGGACAGGCGCGTTCTGGGGCCGCCCGACCTGGGGCGCCTACTGGGTCTGGGATGCACGCCTGACCTCGACGCTGATCCTGTTCTTTCTCTACATCGGCTACATGGCACTGCGCGCGTCGATCGACGATCCACGCCGCGCCGACCGTGCCGGTGCGCTGCTCACGCTGGTCGGCGTGGTGAACATCCCGATCATCTATTTCTCGGTCAAGTGGTGGAACACGCTGCACCAGGGCGCATCGGTGAAGCCGGGCAGTTCGTCGATGGCCACCGTGATGCTCACCGGCATGCTGGTGATGGCGTTCGCGGCGTGGATGTACACGATCGCCATCTCGCTCGCGCGGGTGCGTTCGATCATCGTCGAGCGCGAGCAGCACAGTGCCTGGGTGGGCGAACTGCTGGTCGCCGAAAAGACGGCCGGAACCTCCGGCGGTGTGCCGGGGTCCAAGGCAGAGGGTTCACGATGAACTGGTCGAGCTTTTCCGACTTCCTCGCGATGGGCGGCTATGCGTTCTTCGTCTGGATGTCGTACGGCGTGACGGCCCTGCTGGTCGTGGCCGAAATCGCCTGGGTCGTGAAGCAGCGCCGGCAATCGCTGGCGCGCGCGCGGGTCCAGCGCCAGATCCGGGAGTGGAGCAGCACATGAAACCGCGGCAGAAACGGCTGGCGATCGTCGGTGGCGGCCTGGCCGCGCTCGCGGTCGTCGCGGCGCTGGTGTTGAACGCCTTCGAGGACAACCTGCTGTTCTTCTTCAGCCCGACGCAGGTCTACGCGAAGGAAGCACCGCTCGACCGGCCGTTTCGCATCGGCGGGCTGGTCGAGGCGGGCAGCGTGAAACGCGAGGCCGATGGCCTGACGGTCGCGTTCAAGGTCACCGATACCGCGCAGGTGGTGCCGGTCACCTACAAGGGCATCCTCCCGGACCTGTTCCAGGAGGGCAAGGGCGTGGTCGCGCGCGGCCGGCTCGGCCCCGATGGCATCTTCCGTGCCGACCAGGTGCTGGCCCGCCACGATGAGAACTACATGCCGCCCGAGGCGGCCCATGCGCTCGAACAGGCGAAGAAGTCACAGGGCTCGGTCGTCGCGCCCGCAGGAGGCTCCGGCAAGTGATTCCAGAACTCGGCCATTTCTGCCTGATCCTCGCGCTGGTGCTCGCCGGCATCCAGGCGGTGTTCCCGCTCATCGGCGCGCAGCGCGGCATCGAATCGTGGATGGCGATGGCACGCCCGGTCGCGCAGGGCCAGGGCGTGTTCGTCACCCTCGCCTTCGGTGCGCTCGCCTACAGCTTCATGAACCAGGACTTCTCGGTGCTGAACGTCGCGCAGAACTCGCACTCGCAGCTGCCGATGACCTACCGCTTCACCGCCACCTGGGGCTCGCACGAGGGCTCGCTGCTGCTCTGGTCGTTCATGCTCGCCGGCTGGACGGTCGCGGTCACCGTGTTCAGCCGCCAGCTGCCGGCGCCGCTGGTGGCGCGCGTGCTGGCGGTGATGGGCATGATCAGCATCGGCTTCCTGTCGTTCATGCTGTTCACGTCGAACCCGTTCGAGCGGCTGATCCCGGCTGCGGCCGATGGCCGTGACCTGAACCCGCTGCTGCAGGACATCGGCATGGTGATCCACCCGCCGCTGCTCTACATGGGCTACGTCGGCTTCTCGGTCGCCTTCGCCTTCGCGATCGCGGCGCTGATCTCGGGCGAGCTCGACTCGACCTGGGCGCGCTGGTCGCGCCCCTGGACGACCATCGCCTGGATGTTCCTCACCCTGGGCATCGCGCTCGGCTCGGCCTGGGCCTACTACGAGCTCGGCTGGGGCGGCTGGTGGTTCTGGGATCCGGTCGAGAACGCCTCGTTCATGCCGTGGCTGGTGGGCACCGCGCTGATCCATTCGCTGGCGGTCACCGAGAAGCGCGGCGCGTTCAAGAGCTGGACGGTGCTGCTGGCGATCAGCGCGTTCTCGCTGTCGCTGCTGGGCACCTTCCTCGTGCGCTCGGGCGTGCTGACCTCGGTGCACTCGTTCGCCTCCGACCCGGAGCGCGGCCTCTACATCCTCGCCTTCCTGGTGGTGTCGATCGGCGCCTCGCTCGCGCTCTATGCCTGGCGCGCGCCGAAGGTCGGCCTGGGCGGCTCGTTCGACCTGCTGTCGCGCGAGTCGGCCCTGCTCGGCAACAACGTGCTGCTGGTGGTGGCCGCGGGCTCGATCCTGCTCGGCACGCTGTACCCGCTGATCATCGATGCGCTCGGCCTGGGCAAGCTGTCGGTCGGCCCGCCCTACTTCGACTCGGTCTACCTGCCGCTGATGTCGCCGCTGATGTTCCTGATGGGCATCGGCCCGATCGCGAAGTGGAAGAAGGCAACATTGCCCGAGCTCGCGGTGCGCCTGCGCTGGGCGTTCGGCATCAGCGTCATCACCGCGATCGTCGTGCCGCTGGCGATGTCCGCGCAGACCGGCATCGGCACCTTCAGCCCGCTCGCGTCCTTCGGCATCCTGTGCGCGATGTGGATCGCCTCCACCGCGGTCGCCTCGCTGGTGCAGCGCGTGCGCCAGGGCGAAGGCTCGCTGATGGCGCGCCTGTCGCGCCCGACCGCCAGCTTCTACGGCATGCTGCTCGCGCACTTCGGCGTTGCGGTGTTCGTGGTCGGCGTGACCATGGTGCGCGGCTACGAGAGCGAACAGGACGTACGCATGCGCGTGGGCGAAGTGGTGCAGTCGGGTGGCTACACCTTCCGCTTCGACGGCGTGCGCGAGGTGCCGGGCCCGAACTTCCGCGCGATGGAAGGCACCATCACCGTGCTGAAGAACGACGCGTTCGTCGAGACGCTGCATCCGCAGAAGCGGGTCTACAACGCCTCCGGCATGGTGATGACCGAGGCGGCCATCGACTCCGGCTTCACCCGCGACCTGTACGTGTCGCTGGGCGAGCCGGTCGACAGCGGCGAGTCGTGGATCGTGCGCGTGTACCACAAGCCCTACATCGACTGGATCTGGGCCGGCTGCTTCCTGATGGCCCTGGGCGGCCTGCTCGCCGTCTGCGACCGCCGCTACCGCGTCAAAGTCCGCGCCCGGACCCTGGGGTCAGACCCCGATGTCGGCCGGCTGTCCGGGTCGCGCTCAAGGCTGGGGTCTGACCCCGTGGGGTCAGACCCCAGTGTCCGCCAGCCGGCGGCGGGTGCGGTGGCAGTGCCGCCGATGGCGCGGGCCGCTTTGCCGCCGTCCGACGGGGGCCTGCGATGAACCGCGCCTGGCTGCCGCTGGCCGGCTTTCTCGTGCTGGCCGCTTTCCTCGGCATCGGGCTCACGCTCAATCCGCGCGAGGTGCCCTCGCCGTTGATCGGCAAGGCTGCGCCGGCCTTCTCGCTGCCGACGCTGGCCGAGCCGCAGAAGCAGTTCTCGGTCGAGGATGCGAAGGGCAAGGTCTGGCTGCTCAACGTCTGGGCCTCGTGGTGCACGCCCTGCCTGGAAGAGCACCCGGTGATCGAGGCGCTGTCGAAGCGGGGCATCCCGGTCTACGGGCTGAACTACAAGGACAAGCCGGACGCCGCCACCGCCTGGCTCGCGCGCAACGGTAACCCCTACCTGCTGTCGGTGGTCGACCCGACCGGCCGCGTCGGCATCGACTACGGCGTGTACGGCACGCCCGAGACCTATCTGATCGACAAGCAGGGCGTGATCCGCTTCAAGCATGTCGGCCCGCTCAACCCGCAGGTGGTCGAACGCACGTTGCTGCCTCTGATCCAGAAACTGCGCGCATCGTGAGCGCGCGGGGCACGATTCACGCAGGCCCGGCACGGCGGCTCACGCTGTTGCGTACCCCGCTGCGTGCGCTGATGCTGGCGACGCTGCTGTGCGTGACCGCACCTGCCCCGGCGGCAAGCACCGGCACCGGCACCGACGGCAACAGCGCCGCCAGCGCACCGGTCGCACCCGGCGTCGCCCGCCCGAACGCGCAGGACCCGGTGCTCGAGCAGCGGCTGATCGCGGTGACGAAGGAACTACGCTGCCTGGTCTGCCAGAACGAGTCGATCGCGGATTCGCATGCCGCCCTTGCGGTCGACATGCGCAACGAGATCCGAGAGCAGCTCAAGAGCGGCATGACCGACCGCCAGGTGCTCGATTTCATGGTCGCGCGCTACGGCAACTTCGTGCGCTTCCGTCCGCCGCTCGACTGGACCACGATCGCGCTCTGGTTCGGCCCCGGCCTGCTGCTGCTGATCGGGCTCGGCGTGCTGGTCGCGCAGCTGCGCCATCGGCGTACGCTGGCCGAGGCGCGCGCGGTGCCCACGCTGTCGGATGCGGAACGCACGGCGCTCGCCTCGCTCGCCACCGGCAACGACCGCGCGATGCAGGATGACAGGATGGGTAATCGATGACGCTGTTCTGGATTCTCTGCGCGCTGCTGGCACTGCTGGCGGTCGCCTTCGTCGCGCTGCCGTTGCTGCGCGCGAGCCGCATCGATACCGGGCCGGCGCGCGCCGCGTTGAATGCCGAGGTCTATCGCGACCACCTGCTGGAACTGGACCGTGAACTGGCCGACGGCGTGCTGTCGGTAGAGCAGCATGCGATCGCCCGCGCGGAACTGGACCGGCGGGCGCTGGCGGAAGCTGCGGTACCGGGCGCTGCGGCCGACAGCGTACCCGCCGTGCGCCGAGGCCGCTGGCTCACCTCAGGCATGCTGGCGCTGGTGCCGGTGCTGGCGTTCGCCGGCTACCTCTCGCTCGGCAACCCGGCCGCGCTCAATCCCCCGGACCAGCAGTTCCTGCAGATGGTCGATGCGCTCGCCGAGAAGATGAAGGCGAACCCCGATGACGCGCAAGGCTGGGTGATGCTCGCACGCGCCTACCAGATCACCGGGCGCATGCCGGAGTCGATCGCCGCCTTCGAGAAGGCCAGCGCGCTGCGCCCCGACGACGCGAACCTGCTCGCAGGCCACGCCGATGCGCTGGCGATGGTGCAGGGCAGCCTGTCGGGAAAGCCGTTCGAGCTGATCGTGAAGGCGCTCAAGCTCGATCCGAAGAACCAGACCGCACTCGCGCTGGCCGCGACCGCCACGATGGAGAACGGCCAGTTCGCCGAATCGATCGCGCTGTGGCGCAGGCTCGCGGCGGAGGTCGAGCCCGGGTCGGCCGATCGTACGGCCGTGGACCAGGCGATCGAGCAGGTACGGCAGGTCGCGCTGGCGAAGGGCGTGGCGCTCGCGGACGCGCCTGCAGCCGGGGCAGGGAATGCCCAGGCCAAGGGCCCCACCGCAGCGCCCGCCGCGACCGGCGCCAGCATCAGCGGCGAGGTGACGCTCGCGCCCGAGCTGATGCGCCAGGCGAAGCCCGACGAGGCAGTCTTCATCTTCGCGCGCGCAGTCGATGGCCCGCCGCTGCCGCTGGCCGTGGTGCGCGCGACGGTGAAGGACCTGCCGATCCGCTTCACGCTCGACGACTCGACGAGCATGGCGCCCACGGCGAAGCTGTCGATGCACAAGCAGGTAGTGGTGTCGGCCCGGGTCTCGCGCTCCGGACAGGCGATGCCGCAGCCGGGTGACCTCGTCGGCACGGTGCAACCGGTGGCCGTGGGGGCGACCGGCGTACAGGTTCGTATCGCGGATGTCGTGCGCTGACCGCCGCGGCGCCTTCGTCCGCACCTGGCGCATCACCCGCGCGACGGCGCTGATGGTGCGCGGCCTGCTGGTCGCGCTGTTCGTGCTCGATCGCCCCGACGTGCGCCTGCGCAACCGCCACATGCAACCCTGGTCGGCGGCGCTGCTCGACGTGATGGACATCGGCCTGGACGTGCATGGCGAACTGCCGAGCGACGATGCGCCGGTGTTCATCGCGGCCAACCATGTGTCCTGGCTCGACATCTGGGTGATCAACGCGGTCTGCCCGACGCTGTTCGTGGCGAAGTCGGAGATCCGCGGCTGGCCGGTGTTCGGCTGGCTGGCGGCGCGCGTCGGCACGCTGTTCATCGAGCGCGCCCGGCGCACCGACACGCGCAAGGTCAACGACCGCATCATCGCGCGGCTGGCGGTGTCGGGCGAGCGCATCGCGGTGTTTCCGGAGGGCACGACCACCGACGGCTCGGTGGTGCGGCCGTTCCATGCATCGCTGTTCCAGCCGGCGGTCGGTGCGCAGGCGCGGGTGCATCCGGTGGCGATCCGCTATGTCGACGAGGCTGGCATGCGCAGCGATGTGCCGGCGTACATCGACGATGTCTCGCTGCTGGTGTCGATGTGGCGCATCGCAGGCGCACAGGGACTGCGCGCCGAGCTGCATTTCCTGGAACCGATCGAGCCGTTCGTCGCATCCGGCGAGGCCGGCGGGACGGACGGTCCGGAACTGCGCGCGCAGAGGCGCAAGCTCGCCGCGATCGCGCAGGAACGCGTCGCGGCGAAGATACCGACCGAGTGACGCGTCAGCGGTTGGTCTTGATCTGGTAGGCGACCGCGGCGCGAATCTGCGCTTCGGTGAGCGACGCGTTGCCACCCTTGGGCGGCATGATGCCGATGCCCTTCAGGGCCGAGGCGACCAGCGCCTCTTCGCCCTTCTTGATGCGCGGCGCCCAGGCGGCCTTGTCGCCGCTCTTCGGCGCACCGGCGGCACCCACCGCATGGCAGGCCGCGCAGGCCTGCTTGTAGACCGCTTCGCCATCGACCGCGCCAGCGGCCGGTGCGGCAGCAGCGGCAGGTGCAACCGCCGCGACGGTCGTCGCAGCGGCAGCGGCGGCCGGTGCAGCGGGTGCAGCCGGTGCAGCAACCGGCGGCTCCTTGAACTTGGCGCCGGCGGAGTTCGCGAGGTAGGCCACGGCGCGGCTCATCTCGATGTCGGTCAGCGCGGGGTTGCCGCCGCGTGCCGGCATCTGGCGGATGCCGGCGATCGCCTGTTTGGTCAGCGCGGCATGGCCCTCGGGAATCAGCTTCGCCCAGGCGGCGTTGTCGCCGAGCTTGGGGGAATTCAGGGCACCGGTGGTATGGCAGCCGGCGCAGACCGCCTTGTAGATCTCTTCACCGGTCTTCTCGGCCTTGGCCGTTGCCACGGCGGCCACGGCGATCGCGCCGGCCGGGGGCTCTTCGCCGGCGATCCAGACCTGGCCGATCGGACGCATGCGATCGGCGATGACCGCAGCGGCCTTGGCCTGGCTGCCCGCCGGCTCGGTGTTCTTGGCGCCGGTGACGAACGACACCAGCAGCACGATGCCGATGATCGGCACGAGGAACGAGGCCACGACCACCGTGATCAACTGCTTCGGCGTGTTGATCAGGCCCTGGCTTTCGGTGCCGTGGCCTTCTGAACCTTCTCCGTGCTGCGCGCTCATCGAGTGACTCTCCGTCGGTACCGGTCGTTGCCTGTGGGTTGCCGCAGCCCCACGGGGTATGTCGTGGGGAATGACGCCATGCGGAATAACCCGAAATTATATCGTCAACCTGTGTCCGTGGACATCGGCCGGGGTGTCAAGCCGCACCGGCGGCGCCGGCAATGCGACAATCCACGCCCCGGCGGATGGCTGACTGCGTCGTCCGCAACGGATCGCCATGCTCGCTGCGCCCTCTGCCGCCCTCCGCCACCCTCAGATGACCGAACTCACCCGCCTCACAGCCTGCGCTGCGGTCGACCTGCTCGAGCGCCGGGAAGTCTCGCCGCTCGACCTGGTCGAGGCGGCCGCCGCGCGTATCGCGGCCACCGATGGCACGCTCAATGCGCTGCCCACGCTCTGCCTCGACCGCGCACGCGACCATGCGAAGCGGCTGATGGCCGCGCCCGGCGGATCGCCCAGCACGCTCGGCAGACTGCACGGGCTGCCGATCGCGGTGAAGGACAACATCGACGTCGGCGGCGTGCGCTGCACCAGCGGGTCGCTGGCCTTCGAGCATCGCATTGCGCCGGCCAACGACGTGGTCGTCGACCGGCTCGAGGCCGCGGGTGCGATCGTGATCGGCAAGTCGAACCTGCCCGAGTTCGCGGCCGGCGGCACCACGCACAACGAGGTGTTCGGCACCACGTACAACCCGTGGGACACCACGAAGACCTGCGGCGGCTCGTCCGGCGGCTCCGCCGCGGCGCTGGCCGCCGGCCAGGTCTGGCTCGCCACCGGCAACGACTTTGCAGGCAGCATCCGGATACCGTCGTCGTTCTGCGGCACGGTCGGCCTGCGTCCGACGGCTGGCACGGTCGCGCGCATCCAGCGCCAGGCGTATTCGCCGCTGTCGGTCGAAGGCCCGATGGGGCGCACCGTCGCCGATGTCGCGCTGATGCTCGACTGCCAGGTCGGCGAACTCGGGGCCGATCCACTGTCGCGCCCGGCCCCGGCCCGCACGTTCCTGTCCGCGGCCCGCGCGCCGGCGCTGCCGGCCCGCATCGCCTTCAGCACCGACCTCGGCATCGCGCCGATGGTCGACCCGGAGGTCGCGCGCCTCTGCCGAACCACCGCGAGCGCGATGCAGGTACCCGGTTCACGCGTCGAAGAGGCCTGCCCCGACCTGCAGGACGCCGACCTCGTGTTCCAGGTGCTGCGCAGCTTCCTCTACGTTGGACGGCTCGCGCACATCATGGACCAGCACCGCGACCGGATGTCGCCGAACGTGGTCTGGAACACCGAGCAGGGCCTCGCTCGAAGCACACGCGAGGTAGTCGAGGCCGACGTCGCTCAGGCCACGATCGCGCGGCGCGTGGTGCGCTTCTTCGACGACCACGACCTGCTGCTGTGCCCGGTGGCGATCAGCCCGGCCTTCGATGCGCGGCAGCAGCAGCTCGACGAGTTCGGCGGCGTGCGCTTCGGCTTCTACTACCAGTGGATGATGATGACCTATGCGATCACCGTCACCGCCTGCCCGTCGCTGGCGGTGCCCTGCGGCCTCACCGCCGCCGGCCTGCCGGTCGGCATGCAGCTGATCGGGCCACCGCGTTCCGAACACCGGCTGCTGGCGGCCGGCGCGTGGCTGGAACAGCAGTTCGGCCTGCACGAGCGCGTGCCCCTCCTCCCCCAAACCCGTGTCTGACCCGGGTTTTGGCCCGGACTCTGGAAAACCCGGGTCAGACACGCTTTTCCCGTCCGACACGAAATAATCCGTATCTGACCCGGATTTTCGAAATAATCCGTGTCTGACCCTGATTCTTTAATGCGTGTCTGACCCGGATTTTCTGATGCCGCCTCCGCCTGCCGATCGTTTTTACATCCCGACCCATCAGTGGGCCCGTGAACTTGCGCCTGGCCGGGTCGAGATCGGCATTACGGCGTTCGCGCAGGATGCGTTGGGCGACGTGGTGTTCGCCGATCTGCCGAAGCCGGGTGCGGTGCTGGTCGCGGGCGAGCCGTTCATGGTGATCGAGTCGGTGAAGACCGCCTCCGACGTGCATGCGCCGGTGGCAGGCACGGTAGTGGAGGTGAACGAGGCGCTGCGCGACAGCCCGGAGTCGCTGAACGCCGACCCGTACGGGGCATGGCTGGTGCGCGTCGAGGCGGCGCCGGATGCGCTGGCGACGACCGGGCTGCTCGATTCGGCGGCCTATGCGGCCGTCATGGGCTGAACCTGACCCGGATGGCCGAACAGCCCACGGAACCCCGGCCCGGGGCAGAAAGCCCGCACAAGGGACGCAGTGGCTTGCGTCGCATCGTCAATGCGTTCGGCTATTCGATGTCCGGGCTGGCCGCCGCCTACCGCAACGAGGCGGCGTTCCGGCAGGAGGTGCTGCTGGCGGCGGTGCTGGTACCGCTCGCGCTGTTCCTGCCGGCCAGCGGTGCCGGACGCGCGCTCATGGTGGGGTCGGTGATGCTGCTGCTGGTGGTCGAACTGCTGAATTCGGCGGTCGAGGCTACCGTCGACCGGGTATCGCTCGACGACCATTCGCTCGCCAAGCGCGCGAAGGACATCGGCTCGGCTGCGGTGATGGTCGCGCTGGTCAACGTGCCGATCACCTGGGCACTGGTGCTGCTGGGCTGAACGGCGGAAACCACGAGAATGAAGGAGGCAACCCGATGAGCTGGACCTTCGAACTGCTGATGAAGCCGCCGCGCGGCGTGCCACTGACCGAAGGCCCGGTATGGGACGGCGAGCAGTTGCTGTTCACCCACATACAGGCCAGCACGATCCTGCGTCTTGACATCGCGACCGGCTCGATCACCCCCTGGCGCACCGGCACCAACCGCACCAACGGCCTGGCCTTCGACAGCGAAGGCCGGCTGTTCGGCTGCAGCTCGGGCGGGCGCTCGGTGCTGCGCTTCGACGGTACGTCACTGGTCGAAGGCGAGACGACCGTAGTCACCGACCGCATCGACGGCAATCGGCTCAACACGCCCAACGACCTGGCGATCGACCGCGAGGGCCGCATCTGGTTCAGCAACCCGATCAACGCCGGCAACTGGGACAAGACCGAGCAGACGGAACTGCCCGACCAGTCGGTGCTGCGCTGCGACCCGCAGCCCGACGGCAGCTACACCACCACGCGCGTGACCTTCGACACCACCATGCCCAACGGCGTGCTGCTGTCGCAGGACCAGCGCACGCTGTATGTCGCCGAGAGCGGCTATGCGAAAGGCGTACCGCGCGAACTGCGCGCCTACCCGATCCTCGACGACGGCAGCCTGGGCACCTTCAGGACGCTGTTCACCTGGGGCGAGGATGCACGCGGCGTACACCGCGGCATCGACGGCATGTGCCTGGACCGCGACGGCAACATCGTGGCCACCGCCGGCTGGGAAGTGGCGGGCGCAGGGCCGATGATCTACGTGTTCTCACCGACAGGCCGGGTGCTGGAGACGCATCCGGTGCCGGCGATCCGCCCGACCAACTGCGCCTTCGGCGGCGCCGACATGAAGACGCTGTTCGTCACCACCACCGAGGGACACCTGTTCCGCGCGCGCACCGACCGGGTCGGCTGGTCGATGTATCCGTAACCGCAGCAGCCGGCGCGGCCCGGTACCGGCCTACAGCGCCTGCTCGACCCGTTCGACCAGCGTCGCCAGCACCTTGATCCGGGCGTAGAGCTTGTTGTTCGCCTCGACCAGCGTCCACGGCGCGACGTCGGTCGAGGTGCGATCGACCATCTCGCACACGGCCTGGTGGTAGGCCGCCCAGCGCTTGCGGTTGCGCCAGTCGTCGGCCGTGATCTTGAAGTTCTTGAACGCCACCTGCTCGCGGTCGCGGAAGCGGCGCAACTGCTCCTCCTTGCTCACCTGCAGCCAGAACTTGGCGATGATGACGCCGTGCGCATCGAGCTCGCCCTCGAACTCGTTGATCTCGCCGTAGCCGCGGCGCCAGTCGGCCTCGCTGCAGTAGCCCTCCACCCGCTCGACCAGCACGCGCCCGTACCATGAGCGGTCGAACAGCGCGAAGCGCCCGCGCCGCGGCAGGTCGCGCCAGAAACGCCACAGGTAGGGATGCGCGCGTTCCTCCTCGTTCGGCGCACCGACCGGTATGCCGTGGTAATAGCGGGCATCGAGCGCGGCGGTGATGCGGCGGATCGCACCACCCTTGCCGGCCGCGTCGCTGCCTTCGAACACCACGACGGCCGCGCGCTTGCGGAACTTCACGTCGCGCGACAGCCGGTTGAGCTGGCCCTGCAGCAATGCGAGCGCCGGCTCGTAGACCTCGCGCGTCATCGGCTGGTCGAGCTCGAGCATCGACAGCACGTCGCGCCGGTCGATCGCGGGCAGCCTCGGGGCAGGCTGCGCGGTGGGGGTGGGGGTGGCAGACGGCGGGTTGGTGCCTGGCCCGTCCAGGCGCTGGCGCATCGCGGCGAGCAGCGTCTCGCCGACGGTCAGCGCGCGGTAGCACTCGTCGACGCCCTCCACCACGATCCACGGCGCGGCCGGGGTGGAAGTCCGCCGCACCAGCAGTTCGGACACCTTGCGGAAGCGGTCGTACTTGTCGAAGCGGTGCCAGTCTTCCCGGGTGACCCGCCAGCGCGTCAGCGGCTCTTTCTCGAGCGCCTTCAGCCGCGCCTGCTGGTCCTTCTTCGACAGGTGGAACCAGAACTTCAGCAGCAGCACGCCCTCGTCGGCGAGCATCCGTTCGAACCGCTCGATTTCCTGCAGCTGCTGTTCGAAGCGGTCGCTGCCTGTACGCCGGTACACCCGGTCGAGCACCGGCTGCGAATGCCAGGCACCGAACAGCATGCCGATGCGGCCGTTCGACGGCAGCACCCGCCAGAAGCGCCACATGCGCGGCCGCTCGGCCTCTTCGTCGGAGGGCGCGCCGAATGCATGGGTGTCGATATGGCGCGGGTCCATCCACTCGTTGAGCAGGTTGACCGTCTCGCCCTTGCCCGCGCCGTCGACGCCGCCGACCACGATCAGCACCGGAAAGCGCTTCAGTGCGCCGAGGTCGAGCTGGGCCTGCAGCAGCGCGGCCCGCAGCGCGGGCTCGCGCTGGCGGTACTCCTCGCGGTCGATGCGATGGCCAACCTCGGCGGATTCGAACATGCGGCGCTCCTCTGCTACCGGGCAGCCCTGCCCGATGCGGCCGATGTTACGCCGGCCGCGCCTGCCCGATGCTCAGAGCAGGTCGGGCGACATCGCGACCCGCAGCGACGTCTCGCCGCCCGCGTCGCGTTCCCGGTACGAGATCCACCACAGTGCGCCCTTGCGGATCGTCCAGCCAGCGGGCTCGCCGGCGAGCACCGTCGCGGCCACCGCGCCCAGCGTCGGCTGGTGGCCGACGACGATCACGGTGCCGCTGCCGTGCGGCCAGTCGACCGCCGCCAGCAGCGACGCGTACGAGGCGCCCGGGTCGAGGTTCGCATCGACCTTGAACCTGTCGGTCAGTGCGCGCGCCGTGTCCTGCGAGCGCCGGGCGCGCGAGCAGAGCACCTTGTACTTGTCGGGCAGCCGTGCCTCGAGCCAGGCGGCCATCCGCTTGGCCTGCCGCTGCCCCTTCGAGGTGAGCGCACGCGCCAGGTCGTTGCTGTCGTCTTCGGCTTCGGCATGCCGCCAGAGGATCAGGTTCATCGTGTCAGGGCTCCTTCGTCGTCACCAGAACCGGTCGGCTTCGCGAAACCGGTTCCACGCGCGGTCGGCATCGTCGAGTACGGCCGTGCACAGGCCGAGGCGCCATCCGGACAGCAGGGCCAGCCCTGCCTCGTCGATCGCACCGTCGAACGGACCGCCCGTCCCGCCCGCAACCAGCGCTTCACCCGTCGCCATGTCGTTTAGGATCCCGAGCGATTGTTGCAGCCATGCCATCGCAGCCAGGTAGGTACCGGCCGCCTTCTCCGACTTGCCGCCCTGCAGGCTGGTGAACGACTCGGCCGCGTAGCGCAGCTTCTTCACCGCGATGCGCAGTTCATGGCGCGCCTCGGCATCCAGCCCGGACGGCCTGCCGCCGATCGCGACCACCGCGCGATGGCGGCGATCGAGCGTGCCCGCCGCGAAGCGGCGGATGCCGGACTTCTGGCGCCGCCCCTCGGCGTGCTCCGCGGCATCCCGACCAGGATCCGCCTTCGCGGGGCCTGGCTTCGCAGCGACCGCCACGACCGCCACGGCGGGTGCGGCGGTAGCGGCAGCAGCGGGCGCGGGCGCAGCCCGCCAGGGTGCACTGTCGATCCAGCGCAGCAGGTGCAGCACGAACGCCGTGTAGCCGGGCGCCGACAGCGCCGCGGCGGCCTGCTGCCGCGCCTGCCGGCGCAGCGTGTCCAGGCGTTCGAACGCACCGGCCAGCCGCGTCGCATGGCCAGCCGCCGCGAGCGGCGCCAGCGTGCCTTCCTCGAACACGTCGAGGTCGCGGGCGGCACCCAGCGCCGAGGCGAGCCGCCGCGCCTCGGTCGAGATGCCGTCGCTGCATGAACGCGGGATCGCGCGCCGGAACGTCACCAGCGTGGAGCGCATCCGGCGCAGCGCGACGCGCGCCTGGTGCACGTACTCCGGGTCATCGCCCAGGCGCGCGCCAGCCGCGTTGCCCTGCAGCTGCGCCAGGCAGTTGAGCATCACAGACACGAATGCCTGTTCCGCCGTCGCTTCGCCATCGAGCTGCAGCTTCGGTGCGCGCATCGGTGCGCGCTTCGTACCGGTCGACAGCATGAATCCGCGGGCGGCCTTGCTGCGCGGCTCGGGCATCAGCGCATGGTCGCGGTTGAGTTCGAGTGCGAAGGCGTACAGCCCGTCGACCGGGCCGCCCTTGAGTTCGAGCTCGAGCTCGAGGATCGGGTCGCTGCGCTCGCCCGCGATCACGTTGCCGCGATCGATCGCGAGCTCGATCGACGTTTCGCCATGGTCGACCAGCGCGCTCGCGCGGGTGAAACGGGTCTCGAAGACAGGGGCCAGGGCCTCGCGATTGCGCGGCTTCGCGAACCAGTCGGCGAGCGGGGTATCGGCGAGCACGTCCAGGTCGAGCACCGCGCGCGGCACCGTCCATTCCCATTCGCCGCGCCGGTGCTCGGGCCCGTCGGGCAGCTCGCACTTGAAGGTCTGCACCCAGCGCCGGCCGACCCGGCGCAGGCGCAGGCCTGCCCGGCGACCGGCAAGCGCGAAGTCGGGTGTGTCGAAGTAGATGCTCGACAGCGGCTGGCGGCGCAACCCGGCAGCGACCCGCGGCTCGGCGAGGATCGCACGCGCGCGTGCGGCGTCGAGCTGGAAGCGCAGTTCGGTTTCGATAGCCATCGGGCCTCCGCGCGCCGCGCCCGGCCGCCGCGCTACCGGCCCGTGTCCGGCAGTGGCGACTGCGCGAGCTCGGCGAGCAGGGCCTGTTGCGCGGAGTACGGCCGCGCACGCGATGCGCTGCGCCGGCGGTAGACGCCGTCGCCGTTCATCTCCCAGGACTGCAGGTTGTCGCGCAGGTACGGCCGCAGCGCCTCGGCGATCATCCGGCGCTTCAGGCGCAGGTCGAGGATCGGCACGCAGATCTCGACGCGGCGGAAGAAGTTGCGGTCCATCCAGTCGGCGCTCGACAGGTACACGTTGTCCTTGCCGCCGGCATGGAACCAGAAGATGCGCGAATGCTCGAGGAAGCGGCCGAGGATGGAACGTACCCGGATGTTCTCGGACAACCCCGGCACGCCCGGGCGCAGCGCGCACACGCCGCGCACGATCAGGTCGATCTTCACGCCGGCCTGCGAGGCCTTGTACAGGGCCTCGATCGTCTGAGGCTCGAGCAGCGCGTTCATCTTCGCGACGATCTGCCCGCGCTTGCCGGCCCGCGCGGCCTTCGCCTCTTCGTTGATCGCCGCGACGATGTTCTCCTGCAGCGTGAACGGCGCCTGCCACAGGTGGTGCAGCCGGCTCGCCCTGCCCAGGCCGGTGAGCTGCTTGAAGGTCTCGTTCACGTCGGAGCAGATCTGCTCGTTGCAGGTGAACAGGCCGAAGTCGGTGTACAGGCCTGCGGTGCGCACATGGTAGTTGCCGGTCGACACGTGCACATAGCGGCGCAGCACGCCCTCTTCGCGGCGCACCACCAGCGACATCTTGGCATGCGTCTTGTGGCCGACGACGCCGTAGACGACATGCGCACCGGCCTGCTCGAGCTTCGAGGCCCAGCCGATGTTGGCCTCTTCGTCGAAGCGCGCGAGCAGCTCGACGATCACGGTCACTTCCTTGCCGCTGCGGGCTGCCGCGACCAGAGTCTCCATCAGCACCGATTCGTTGCCGGTGCGGTAGATCGTCTGCTTGATCGCCACCACCGCCGGATCGGCCGCCGCCTGCCGGACGTAGTCGACCACTGGCGCGAACGACTGGAACGGATGGTGCAGCAGGATGTCGCCGCGGCGGATCGCCTCGAACACATCGGCGCGGCGCACCAGCGTGCTCGGCACGCCCGGCGTGAACGGCTTGAACATCAGGTCGGGACGGTCGACCCAGTCGGGCACCTGCATCAGCCGCACCAGGTTCACCGGGCCAGGCACGCGGTAGATGTCGTCCTCGCCGAGGTTGAACTGCATGCGCAGGAATGCGGTCATCGCCTCGGAACAGTTGTCCGCGACCTCGAGGCGCACCGCGTTCCCGAAGTGCCGCTGCGGCAGCTCACCCTGCAGCGCGATGCGCAGGTTCTTCACCTCTTCTTCGTCGACGAACAGGTCGCTGTTGCGCGTGACGCGGAACTGGTAGGAACCGAGCACCTGCATGCCGGCAAACAGCTCGCGCATGTTCGCGTGCAGCACCGCCGACAGGAACACGAACCCGTTGGGACAGCCGGCCACCTGCGGCGGCAGCCGGACTACCCTCGGCAGCACGCGCGGCGCCTGTACGATCGCCGCGCCGGACTTGCGGCCGAACGCGTCCTTGCCTTCGAGCTCGACCGCGAAGTTGAGCGACTTGTTCAGCACGCGCGGGAACGGATGCGCCGGGTCCAGGCCGATCGGCGTGAGTACGGGCATCACCTCGCGGAAGAAGTACGCGCGCACCCATTCCTGCTGGGCGGGCGTCCACTCGCTGCGGCGCAGGAAGCAGATGCCCTCGGCGGCGAGCCCGGGCAGCAGTTCGTCGTTCAGCAGCCGGTACTGGCGCTCGACGATTTCATGCGCACGCTGCGCGACCAGCGGGAACAGCTGGCGCGGCGCGATGCCGTCGGGTTGCGTACCCACGGCGCCGAGGGTGATCTGCTCTTTCAGGCCGCCGACCCGGATCTCGAAGAACTCGTCGAGGTTGCTCGACACGATGCACAGAAAGCGCAGCCGTTCGAGCAGGGGGTTCTTCCGGTTCTCGGCCTCTTCCAGCACGCGCGCGTTGAACGCGAGCAGGCCGAGCTCGCGATTCAGGAAATGTTCCGGCGGAGGCTGGCGCTTCTTCTTCACCGCAGCGGTGCTCAAGTGGCGCGCTCGTCCAGTCATGGAGAACTCGGAGGGTATGTCAATAGGATTTCAGGCTGATGACACGGCACCGGCGCAAGGTATCAGCCCGCCGGCGGCACGTAGCCCTGGACCTCGTCGGCACCGGCGCCGAAGAAGTGCTCCTCCATCTGCGTGGCGAGGTACTTGCGCGCCTTCGGGTCGGCCAGGTTCAGGCGGTTCTCGTTGACCAGCCGCTTCTGGTGCTCGAGCCAGAACTGCCAGGCTTCCTTGGACACGCTGTCGAAGATACGGTGGCCGAGCGCGCCGGGATACGGCGGGAAGTCGAGGCCCTCGGACTCGCGGCCGAGCTTGATGCATTGGACGGTACGGGGCATGGGTACTCTCGGGGACCTGCGGGATTGCCTGCCAAGTGTAATCGCCGCGCGGCCCTGGCGGACGGCGGCGCGCCCCGGGCGCACCCCAGGCACGCCGATCGGGCCGACGAATGTCCGCCCGCTGGCCTGCTACAGCGACTTCATGAACACCTTGGAGCGCCGCTGCCAGTTGTAGAGCTGGCGCCGCTCGGCCGGCAGCTCGCTGACATCGACCTCGTGGAAGCCGTTCTCGACGAACCAGTGCGCGGTGTGGGTGGTCAGCGCATAGAGCTTGTCGAGCTTCTGGGCGCGGGCGCGCGCCTCGATGTGCAGCAGCAGTGCCTCGCCATGTCCGGCATTGCGGTGGTCGGGATGCACCACCAGGCAGGCGAGTTCGGCCGCGCGCGCCGCCGGGAACGGGTACAGCGCGGCGCAGCCGATCAGCCGCCGGTCGTGGTCGATCACGGTGAAGTAGCCGATCTCGCGTTCGATCCGCTCGCGGCCGCGCTTGACCAGCGTGCCCTCGGCCTCGAGCGGCGCGATCAGTTGCAGCACCGCGCCGACATCGTCGATACGCGCCGGACGCAGCCGCTCGAGCGAATCGCGCGAGATCATCGTGCCGATGCCGTGGTGGGTGAACAGTTCCAGCAGCAGCGCGCCGTCGACATGGCGGCTGACCAGGTGCGCGCGCGCGACGCCGCGCCGGCAGGCGTCGATCGCGGCCGGCAGGAAACGTTCGATGTCGGTACCGCGCCCGACCTTCGACTTCTTCGTGCGCGCGATCCAGGTCTCGGCACTGGACAGGGTCAGTTCGCGCAGCAGCCGGCCGCGGCCGCGCTGCACGCCCGGCCCGTCGATCATGAAGATCAGCTTCTCGGCGGCCAGCGCGGTCGCCACCGAGGTTGCCACGTCCTCGACGGTGAGGTTGAATGCCTCACCGGTCGGCGAGTAGCCGAGCGGGGAGACCAGCACGATCTCGCCGGCATCGAGTCGGCCACGCAGCGCCGGCACGTCGACCTTGCGCACCGCGCCGGTGTACTTGAGATCGATGCCCTCGTACACGCCGCGCGGGCAGGCGACCACGAAGTTGCCGCTGGCGACGTTGACCGCGGCGTTGGCCATCGGGGTGTTCGGCAGCCCGGTCGACAGCAGCGCCTCGATCTCGATGCGTACGATCCCGTTGGCCTGCTTGACGCAGCCCATCACCGCGTCGTCGGTCACGCGCAGCCCGTTCGCGTACTGTGCCTCGATGCCCTGCTGCGTCATCAGCACCTCGAGCTGGGGACGCACGCCATGCACCAGCACCAGCCGCACGCCGAGGCTCGCCAGCAGCGCGACATCGTGCGACAGGTGCACGAGCTGCCCCTCTTCGACGACCTCGCCGCCGAAGGCGACCACGAAGGTCTTGCCGCGGAACGCGTGGATGTACGGCGCGGCCGCGCGGAACCAGGTGACGAACGAGGGAGGCGATGTGTTCATGTCGTGGCGGGGATCGAGGCCTGGCGGGGGTTGGGAGGAACCGGCGGTGAGAAGTCGTCGACGATCGCGCGCAGCGCGGCCAGCGCCGCCAGTGCGGCGGTTTCGGTCCGCAGCACCCGCGGCCCGAGCGTTACCGGACGGTAGCCTGCCGCGCGCGCCAGCGCCGCCTCGACTGGCGAAAAGCCACCTTCCGGCCCGACCAGCAGCACCAGCGATCGTGCCGAGACGCCCGCAGGATTGGCAAGCAGCACCGCCAATTCCTGAGTGAGCGAACGCTCACCTTCGGGGTCGAGCACGCACAGCAGGGCTCCGTCATCATGCGGGCCGGCGCACGCCGCGTCCAGCGCCATCACCGGGCAGACCTCGAGCAGCCGGTTCAACCCGCACTGTTCGCTCGCCGACACTGCCAGCGCCTGCCAGTGGGCAGCCCGTTTCGCGGCCCGTTCGCCGGACAGGCGCACGACGCTGCGCTCGGCCAGCACCGGAGTGAACCGGCGTGCACCGAGTTCGACCGCCTTCTCGACCACCCAGTCCATCTTCTCGGTGGCGACGACCGACTGCTGAACATGTACGTCGATGCGCGGCGCGCGGTCGCCCGCGTGGAACGCGCCGAGCAGCACCTGTGCCGATCTGCCACGGCCGGCCTCGAGAACCGCTTCGTATTCGCCGCCATGGCCGCAGAACACGGCGACCGGCTGCCCTTCACGCAGGCGCAGGACGCGCAGCGCATGATGCGAGGCATCTGGCGGCAGCTCGACCCGGGTGCCGCGGGCGAGCCCGGGGACGGCCTGCGGGCAGTGAAACCGGGGCGTGAGCATCCGTATCCTGGGGTCGGGTCCTGGGGTCGAGACAGGCCGCTTGCAGCGGGACCGCTCCAGCACAATGGTAGAGTCGTCGGATTCTACACACCCGCCCGCGGCGCACGGCCCGATCCGCGCCGCAGCGTCTGCACCCATCGTATCCATCGCACCATCGCCGTGACTTCACCCATGCCCGACCCGGCCGCTCCCCCCGCCAACCGGCCGTCCGCGCTGCTCGCCGCCACCGTGGCGGTGGTGCGCGATGTCGCGGCCCGCGAAGTGATGCCGCGCTTCCTGAACACCCGGCAGTCGCGCAAGGTCGATGGCAGCGTGGTGACCGAAGCCGACATCGCCGCCCAGCATGCGCTGGCACCGCTGCTGCGCGAACTGGTCGACTGCGGTTTCGTCGGCGAAGAGATGACCCACGCCGAGCAGCAGGATGCCTGGGGCGACGGCGCGCAGACGCTCTGGTGCGTCGATCCGATCGACGGCACGTCCAACTTCACCGTGGGGCTGCCCAGCTTCGGCATCTCGGTCGCGCTGGTGCGCGCGGGGCGGCCGGTGCTCGGCGTGATCTACGACCCGGTCGCCGACGAGGCGTTCCAGGCCGAAGACGGCTGCGGCGCGTGGCTGAACGGCACGCCGCTCCCGCTGCAGCGGCGCACGGTCGCGCTGCGCCAGGCGATGGCCGGCATCGAATTCAAGCGCCTCGACCGGGCGCTGGCCGCCCGGCTGACCGCGAAGGCTCCCTATTGCTCCCAGCGCAACTACGGTTCGAGCGCACTCGAGTGGTGTTATGCGGCAGCCGGCCGATTTGACGTGTATCTTCACGGCGGTCAGAAGCTCTGGGACTACGCGGCGGGATGGCTGATCTTTCGGGAAGCAGGCGGGCTCTGTGCATCGCTCGACCACGACGACTTCTGGGGCGGCGAGGTCTGGGAGAAATCCGTGATCGCGGCACTCGACCCCACGGTGTTCGAGGAGTGGAAGGGATGGCTGCGCGCGAACTGGCCGGCGGCCTGAGCTACCGCAGGGCGGCAGCCCCTTCCGGGCACATTCAGGGAACGTACGTCCGATGAAGATCGTCATCCTCGGCGCCGGCCAGGTCGGTTCGACCGTCGCCGAAAGCCTCGTCTCCGAGGCGAACGACATCACCATCGTCGACATGGATGGCGACCGGCTGCGCAACCTCGCGGACCATCTCGACCTGCGCACCGTGGAGGGCAACGCGGCGCACCCGTCGATCCTGCGCGCCGCCGGGGCCGACGACGCCGACCTGATCCTGGCGGTGACGCAGAGCGACCAGACGAACATGGTCGCCTGCAAGCTAGCCGCCACGCTGTTCCATGTGCCCACGCGCATCGCGCGCATCCGCTCGCAGGACTACCTCGGCCACCCCGAGGTGTTCGAAGGCGACAACTTCGCCATCGACGTCACGATCTGCCCGGAACAGATAGTCACCGACTACATCACCAAGCTGATCGAGTTCCCGGAGTCGCTGCAGGTGGTCGACTTCGCCAACGGCCGGGTGCGGCTGGTGGCGGTGAAGGCCTTCACCGGCGGCCCGATGGTCGGCCACCCGCTGTCGGATATCCGCAAGCACATCCCCGAGGTCGACAGCCGGGTGGCCGCGATCTTCCGCGGCGACTCGCCGCTGATCCCGACCGGCGACACGGTGATCGAGCATGGCGACGAGGTGTTCTTCCTGGCCGCGCGCGAGAACATCCGCACGGTGCTGCGCGAGCTGCGCCGGATGGACCGGCCGGTAAGGCGGGTGATGATCGCCGGTGGCGGCAACATCGGCTCACGGCTGGCAAAGGCGCTCGAATCCAGCTACCAGGTGAAGCTGATCGAACTGAACAAGCGCGCCGGCGAGCGCCTGTCCGAAGAACTCGACAGCACGCTGATCCTGATCGGCGACTCCACCGACGAAGAGCTGCTCGAGACCGAGCACGTCGGCGAGATGGACGTGTTCTGCGCGCTGACCAACGACGACGAGAACAACATCATGTCCTCGCTGCTCGCCAAGCGCATGGGGGCGCGGCGCGTGATCACCCTGATCAACCGCAGCGCCTACGTCGACCTGGTGCACGGCGGCCAGATCGACATCGCGATCTCGCCGGCGAACACCACGATCGGCGCGCTGCTCGCCCATGTGCGCCGGGGCGACTGCGCCGCCGTGCATTCGCTGCGCAGGGGCGCGGCCGAGGCGCTGGAAATCATCGCCCACGGCGATACACGGTCGTCGAAGGTGGTCGGCCGCAGGGTCGAGGACATCGCGCTGCCCAGGGGCGCGACCATCGCGGCGATCGTGCGCCGCGCCGTGCCGTCGAGCGACGACGAGATCGCCTGCCCGATCGGCGCTGACGACACGGTGATCATCGCCCACCACGACACGGTGATCGAGAAGAACGACCACGTGATCGTGTTCGCGGTATCGAAGCAGCTGGTGCCGAAGATCGAGAAGCTGTTTTCCGTCGGGGTAGGCTTCTTCTAGGATGGCCAGGCTCCGCTCGCCGGACTTCGCCGCCAGCGAACTGCGGCGCAACCTTTCGGTCGTCAACGCGCTGGGCGTGGTGACGCTGATCTTCGGCGCCACCATGGCCTTCCCGCTGCTGATCTCGTGGTGGACCGGCGATGGAGCCGTATTCGCATACGACGTCGCGATGCTGGTGACCTGTAGTGTCGGTGGCATCGCATGGCTCGCCACGTCGCGATACAAGCGCGAGCTCGAAGTGCGCGACGCCTTCCTGCTGGTGGTCCTGGTGTGGACCGTGCTGCCGGCCTTCGCGACGCTGCCGCTGCTGCGCACGATCGACGGGCTCAGCTTCACCGACGCCTACTTCGAGACGGTTTCCGGCATCACGACCACGGGCGCGACAGTGCTCACGGGCCTGGAGAATCTGCCGGTGTCGATCAACGTCTGGCGCACCCAGCTCGTCTGGATGGGCGGCATGGGCCTGATCGTGCTCGCGGTCGCGGTGCTTCCCCTGCTCGGCGTCGGCGGACGACAGCTGTTCAAGGCGGAGACACCAGGGCCGATGAAGGACACCAAGCTCACGCCGCGCCTGGCCGAGACCGCCAAGGGCTTGTGGCTGGTGTACGGCCTGGTATCGGCCGCCTGCATGCTCGCCTACTGGCTGGCCGGCATGCAGCCACTGGACGCGATGATGCACATGTTCTCGACCATGGGGCTGGGCGGCTTCTCCAGCTACGACGCGAGCTTCGGCGCCTTCGACTCGGTGGCGATCGAGGTGGTCGCGATCGTGTTCATGCTGGTGGCAGGGATCAATTTCGCCACCCATTTCGGCGCGTTCCGGGCGCGTTCGACAACGCCCTACCGCCAAGACGCGGAGGCGCGGCTGTTCCTGATGGTCACGCTCGGCAGCGTGCTCGCGATCGCGGTGTATCTGTGGCAGAAGCAGGTCTATCCGGACTTCGCCACCGCGCTCCGGTTCGCGGCATTCAACACGGTGTCGATCGCGACCACCACCGGACTGGTGAACGCCGACTATGCGCAGTGGCCGATGATTGCCGGCCTGTGGATGCTCTTCCTGTCGAGCTTCTGCACCAGCGCCGGATCGACTGGCGGTGGCATCAAGATGGTCCGCGCAGCGATCCTCTACCAGCAGGTGTATCGAGAGTTCATCCGGATCCTGCATCCGAATGCGTACACACAGGTCAAGTTCGGCGGCACCGTGGTGCCGAACCATGTCGTGTTCGCGGTGCTGGCCTTCCTGTTCGTCTACATCGCGATCATCGTCACCCTCACGCTGGCGCTTGTCGCCAGTGAACTCGACGTGGTGACAGCGTTCACCGCAGTGGTCGCGAGCGTGAACAACACGGGCCCTGGCCTGGGCGAGGTCGGCCCGGCCGGCAACTACCAGGGCCTGACCGACTTCCAGACCTGGGTCTGCACCTTCGCCATGCTGCTCGGCCGCCTCGAACTGTTCACCCTGCTGATCGTCTTCACACCCGTCTTCTGGCGCAAATAGAAACCCGGGTCTGACCCCGGGGTCAGACCCCAGCGTCTGCCACCGGACCTCGGGGGCTGACCCTGGGGTCAGACCCGGAAGTTCAGGAGAGCCAGGCGAGGATCCTGGGGTCGAAGGCGCTGCGGTGGCGGGCGATCACGGGTTCGGCGGCGTCGATGAAGGCCTGGCGTTCATGCGCGGTGGGTACGATCACTTCGTTCTTCGCCGGGTCTAGCTGGGACAGCACGAACGCGTCCTCGGCGCCGGCCAGTTCGCGCTGGTAGACCGTCGCCTCGCGGGCGGCTTCGAGCACGGCCTGCTGCACGTCGGCGGGCCAGCCGTTCCATACCCGCGCGTTCAGGATGAACGCGGTGCCACCGAACAGGTGGCCGGTCAGGGTCATGTAGCGGTGGTAGTCCTGCACGCCGAAGTTGTAGGTGTTGGTCAGGGGATTCTCCTGCGCATCGAAGCGCGGGCCTGCGACCTGCTCGACGAACTCCTTCACGTCGACCGGGATAGGAACGAAGCCCAGCGCGGCGAACAGCTCTTCGTGCAGCGCGCTCATCTGGGTGCGGATGGTCAGCCCCCGGCAGTCGGCCGGCGTGCGGATCGGGCGCACCTTGTTCGACAGGTGGCGGAAGCCGTTGTCCCAGAGGCCGAGCAACCGCACGCCTGTATTCGCATGCATGCCGGCCTCGAGCAGCGCACCGAGTTCGCCGTCGAACGCCGCATGCACCGTCGGCCGGTCGCGCACGATGAACGGCAGCTCGAGCGCGCCGAACTCGGGCACAGGCCGGGTGAAGCGCACCGACGAGATGTAGCAGGCCTCGAGTTCGCCGCTCTCGACCATCGACGGCAGGTCGCCGGATAGCCGCCCGAGGTCGAGCACGTTGCCGATGAGTTCGAACTGCACGCGATCCTCGCCCAGGCGCGCGATGAGCCGTTCGCCGAAGCGCCGTGCCGCCTGGTTGTGGATCGACGCCGGCATCTGGTAGCCGCCGAAGCGGATGCGGATCGGTGTGTTCGACTGCGCCATCGCAGCCTCCTCTCGTGTGGTGTACGCGCCGGGTTGACGAACTGCAAGCAATGGATGCTATCGCAAAGCGATGAGCTGCCCGACGCAGCCATGCGCCGAGGAAAGCGTGCGTTCCCCGGAGCGTTGGGTCTAGAATGCCCCGGTGAACGAACCGACGCCTGCCCCAGCCCCCTCGACCTTCTCCGTCGTCGGGCTCGCGCTCAGGCGGCCGTACACGTTCATCGTGATGGCGCTGCTGATCCTGCTCGCCACACCGTTCGTCCTGCGCAACATGGCGACGGACATCTTTCCCGAGATCGACATCCCGGTGGTCAGCATCATCTGGACCTACAACGGGCTGTCGGCACAGGAGATGGGCCAGCGCGTGGCCAACACCACCGAGCGCGGCCTGACGACCACCGTCAGCGACATCGCGCACATCGAATCGGTGTCGCTCACTGGCGTCTCGGTGCTGAAGATCTTCTTCCAGCAGGGTGCGAACATCCAGACCGCGCTCGCGCAGGTGGTGGCGGCGGTGCAGCCGCAGGTGCGCCAGCTGCCCCCGGGCATCACGCCGCCGCTGATCATCAAGTATTCGGCCTCGAGCATCCCGGTGGTGCAGCTCGCGCTGTCGAGCCCGACGCTGCCCGAGCAGGCGGTATTCGACGCCGCGGTGACCCAGCTGCGCCCGCAGCTGGTGACCATCCCGGGCGCGGCGATCCCGTTCCCGTACGGCGGCAAGATCCGCGTGGTGTCGGTCGACCTGGACATCCCGGCGCTGCAGGCGCGCGGGCTCGCGCCGGCCGACGTGGTGAATGCGGTCAACGCCCAGAACCTGATCCTGCCGGCCGGCACCGCGAAGTTCGGCGACACCGAATACAGCGTGAAGATGAACAGCTCGCCGGATGCAATCACCGGGCTGGGCGAACTGCCGGTGCGCACCACCGGCGGCACCACGGTCTACCTGCGCGATGTCGCAGCGGTGCGCGACGGCTTCTCGCCGCAGACCAACGTCGTGCGCCAGGACGGCAACCGCGGCGTGCTGCTGTCGGTGCTGAAGAACGGTGGCGCGTCGACGGTCGACATCGTGAACGACCTGCTCGCGATGCTGCCCAAGGCGGTGAAGATCCTGCCGGAAGACATCAAGGTCACGCCACTGTTCGACCAGTCGGTGTTCGTCAAGGCGGCGGTGAACGCCGTGGTGGTCGAGGCGCTGATCGCCGCCGGCCTCACCGCACTGATGGTGCTGCTGTTCCTGGGTAACTGGCGCAGCACGGTGATCATCGCGATGACCATCCCGCTGTCGATCCTGGCCTCGATCATCATGCTGCACATCCTGGGCGAGACGCTGAACCTGATGACGCTGGGTGGCCTCGCGCTGTCGGTGGGCATCCTGGTCGACCAGGCGATCGTGACGATCGAGAACATCGAGCGCCACCTGCACCTGGGCAAGCCGCTGGAAGAGGCGATCCTCGTCGGCGCCGGCGAGATCGGCGTGCCGGCCTTCGTCGCCACGCTGTGCATCTGCATCGTGTTCGTGCCGATGTTCTTCCTGTCCGGCGTCGCGCGCTTCCTGTTCGTGCCGCTGGCCGAGGCGGTGGTGTTCGCGATGATCGCGTCCTACATCCTGTCGCGCACGCTGGTGCCGACGATGGTGATGCTGCTGATGCGCGATGTGCACGGCAGGGCTGAGCCCGCCGGCGCCCGGCCGAGCCTGCTGCAGCGGGTCTACCGCGGCTTCGACCAGAGATTCGAGCATGTGCGCCGCGCATACACCATCACGCTGTCGGCCGCGCTGGCCTCGCGCAAGACCTTCGCCGTGGTGTTCCTCGGCTTCTGTGCGCTGTCCTGCCTGCTGTTCCCGTTCCTCGGCCAGGACTTCTTTCCGTCGGTCGACGCAGGGCAGATCCGGCTGCACCTGCGCGCACCCACCGGTACACGCATCGAGCAGACCGCGCGCATCGCCGACCAGGTCGAGACGGCGATCCGCGAGATGGTCCCGCCGGAAGAGCTCGAGACCATCCTCGACAACATCGGCGTGCCCAACAGCGGCATCAACCTGTCCTACAGCAACGCCGGCACCATCGGCACCTTCGACGCGGAAGTGCTGATCGCGCTGAAGAAGGGCCACCGGCCTACCGACGAGATCATCAGCCAGTTGCGCCTGGAACTGCCGAAGCGGTTCCCCGGCGTCGAGTTCTTCTTCCAGCCTGCGGACATCGTCACCCAGATCCTGAACTTCGGCCTGCCGGCGGCGATCGACATCCAGTTCTCCGGCGCACGCATGGAGCAGAACGCGGCGCTGGCCGGCGAACTGGTGAAGTCGATCCGGCAGATCCCGGGCGCAGTCGACGTGCATGTGCACCAGCGGCTCGACAACCCGGCCATCGACCTGCGCATGGACCGCGCGCGGCTGCAGCAGGTGGGCATGACCGCCTTCAACGTCGGCCAGAACGTGCTGATCTCGCTCTCGGGCAGCGCGCAGACAGCCCCGGCGTTCTGGCTCAACCCGGCCAACGGCGTGGTGTACAGCGTGCAGATGTCGGCGCCGCAGTACAGCATCGATTCGCTCGACGGCCTGCTCAACATCCCGGTCGGTGCAGCAGGCGTCGGCAGCCTGGCCGGCAGCGCACCGCAGGTGCTGGGCAACCTGGTCGAGGCGCGACCGGGGCGCAGCCTGTCGATCGTCTCGCGCTACAACCTGTCGCCGGTGGTCGATGTCTACGTGAGCGTGCAGGGCACCGACCTGGCCTCGGTCGCGCGCCAGGTCGAGAAGAAGGTCGATGAGATCCGTCCGAAGCTGCCGCGCGGCAGCGACGTCACGATCCGCGGCCAGGTGCTGACCATGCAGGAGTCGTTCCTCGGCCTGGGCGTGGGCCTGGCGATGGCGATCGTGCTGGTCTACCTGCTGATCGTGGTCAACTTCCAGTCGTGGACCGACGCCTTCATCATCATCATGGCGCTGCCCGCGGCGCTCGGAGGCATCGCCTGGATGCTGTTCATCACCGGCACCACGCTGAGCGTGCCGGCGCTCACTGGCGCGATCATGACGATGGGCGTGGCCACCGCCAACAGCATCCTGGTGGTGTCGTTCGCGCGCGACCGGCTGGCGGCCGGGGTGCCGCCGCTGTCGGCGGCGCTGGAGGCCGGTGCCACCCGCATCCGCCCGGTGCTGATGACCGCGCTGGCGATGGTCATCGGCATGGTGCCGATGGCGCTGGGCATCGGCGAAGGCGCCGAGCAGAATGCGCCGCTCGGCCGCGCGGTGATCGGCGGCCTGCTGCTCGCCACCGTGTCCACGCTGTTCTTCGTGCCGGTGCTGTTCGCCGACGTCCACCAGCGCATCGCCCGGCGCAAGGCCGCGCGCACCGGCACCGGCAACGCGGCCGGCGATGCCGGGCCGCCGTCTTCGCCCGCGCCAGTCGGCACCTGACCTGCAGCGGCATAGCGACACACGGAGCCTCGTCTTCATGCCTGAACAACGCCACCACGACCTCGCGATACATCCGATCGAGGACACCGACCCCGCCGACCTGATGCAGCGGCGCGCGGTCGTCCGGCGCGGCAAGTGGCTGGCCTTCATCGTCGTGCTGCTGCTCGCGGTGGGCGCCGGCCGCGCGGTGGTGATCCGGAACACGAACGCCAGTGCGCTGGAAGCCAGCATCGCCGACCTGTCCAAGGTCTATGTGCGGGTGACCCAGCCGAAGACCTCGGACGCCGGCCAGACAGTGACCCTGCCCGGCACGCTGCAGGGCTACACCCAGTCGCCGATCGGCGCACGCGCCAGTGGCTACGTGAAGCGCTGGCACCGCGACATCGGCAGCCGGGTGAAGGCCGGCGACCTGCTCGCCGAGATCGACACGCCCGAGATCGACCAGCAACTGATCCAGGCGCTGGCCGCGCGCGAACAGACCGCCGCCAGCCTGGCGCTCGCCACGAGTTCGCTCGAACGCTGGGAGGCCCTGCGCCGGAAGGACGCCGTCTCGCAGCAGGAACTCGACGAGCGGCGTAGCAACGAGGTGCAGGCCCGCGCCAATCTGGCCGCCGCGGATGCGAACATCGTGCGGCTGCGCCAGCTGGAGAGCTTCAAGCGGGTGGTCGCACCGTTCTCCGGCGTGATCACCCGGCGCAGCGTCGATGTCGGCGACCTGATCGACGCTGGCGGCGGTGCCGCCCGTGCGCTGTTCGTGCTGACCCAGACCGAGACGCTGCGCGCCTTCATCTCGGTACCGCAGAGCTACGCGCACCTGGTGCGCGCCGGCCAGGAGGTGAAGGTCACCCAGATCGAGTTGCAGGGCCGGGTGTTCGCCGGCAAGGTGGTGCGTACCTCGTCGGCGATCGACCCCGCCACGCGCACGATGCAGGTGGAAGTGAACCTGCCCAACCCGGACGGCGCGCTGATGCCGGGCGCGTTCATCCAGGTCGCGCTGCCGCTGAAGGCGAGCCAGGCGACGACGGTCGAGACGAACACGCTGATGTTCCGTGCCGAAGGCGTGCGGGTCGCAGTGGTCGGCGCCGATGGCGTCGTCAAGCTGCGCCCGGTGCGGATCGGCCGCAACTTCGGTCCGACGGTCGAAATCCTGGAAGGCATCACGACGGGCGACCGGGTCGTGATGAACCCGTCCGATTCGATCGGCGAGGGCGACAAGGTGACCATCGTCACGGTGCCGCCCGGTGGCCGTGACGGCGCGAAGGGCGCCGCCGGCAAGGGTGCGCCCGACAAGGCGACCGGCAAGGATGCGGAGAAGGCAGCCGGCAAGGGCACGGCGCAGGGGCAGCCGAAGTCATGAGAACGGTGCGTCGCCGACCGGATCGACTGCGCCGGCGCACGCTGCTCGCACTGGCCGCGCTGCTGCCCGGGTGTACCGCCGGCCCTGACTACAGGCGCCCGGCGCTGGCGATGCCCGAGGGCTGGAAGGTCGAGGCGCCGTTCCGTGCAGGCACGCCGGATGACGGCGCAGCGAAGGGCCCGTGGTGGCAGCGCTTCGGCGATCCGACGCTCGACGACCTGCAGGGCCGGGCGATGCGCGACAGCGCCACGCTGGAGATCGCCGCCGCGCGACTCGCGCAGACCGGCGCGCTGCTCGAGACCGCGCTGTCGGCGCGTTACCCGCAGGTAGCCGCTGCGCTGCGCGACCAGCGGCTGCGCATCTCCAGCAACCGGCCGCTGACCAACTATGCACAGCGCCAGTTCACGACGGTGCAGGACGACTACCTGGCCGTGCTCTCGGTGTCCTACGAGGTCGACTTTGCCGGCCGGGTGCAGCGATCGATCGAGGGGGCGCGCGCCAATGCGGCGCAGTCGGCTGCCGACTTCGAGAATGCGCGCCTGCTGCTGTCGGCCGATCTCTCCACGGCCTATTTCAACCTGCGCGCGGTCGATATCGAACTGGACGTGCTCGCGCGCTCGATCGCCCTGCAGCAGCGTTCGCTGTCGCTCGCACGTTCGAGGCATGAACTCGGTGCGGCGTCGGGCCTGGACATCGCGCAGCAGCAGGCGCTGGTCGACAGCACACTGACGCAGGTCGACCTGCTGCGCCGGCAGCGCAGCCAGTTCGAACACGCGATCGCGACGCTCACCGGCACGCCGGCACCGCTGTTCTCGCTGCCGCCGCAGGCGCATCCGCTCAATCCGCCAGTGGTTCCGATCGGCGTGCCATCGGACCTGCTCGAACGGCGTCCCGACGTGGCGGCCGCCGAGCGCGCGATGGCCGTGGCCAACGCGCAGGTGGGTATCGTAGAGGCTGCGTTCTATCCGAGCATCGTGCTCGGCAGCACCTTTGGCGGACAGAGCCGCGACCTGTCCAGCCTGTTCACGGTACCCAGCATGGTCTGGTCGATCGGCGCGAGCCTCGCCCAGCCGATCTTCGACGGCGGACGCCTGCGTGGGCTGTCGGCGAGCGCGCAGGCTGGCTACGACATCGCGGTCGGCAACTACCGGCGCGTCGTGCTGACCGCGATGCAGGAGGCCGAGGACGGCATCCTCGGCCTGGCTGCGCTCGAACGCGCGCATGCGCAGGCGCTGAAGGCAGTGGCCAGCGCCAACCGGGTATTCGACATCGCGACCGCCCGCTACGAGGGCGGCATCGCAACCTCGCTCGACGTGATCGTCGCGCAGCAGTTGCAGCTCAACGCAGAACGGCTGGCGGCACAGCTGCTCGGCCAGCGCATGCTCGCCTCGGTGTTCCTGGTGAAGGCGCTCGGCGGCGACTGGCAGGGGTTCGAAAAAGCCGCGTCCAAGTCCGTCCCCACGTCTACCCCCTGAGGCTGCGCCCGCTCAGGCGATCGGCAGGCCCGGCACGGTCGCGCGGCACAGTTCGTCGTGCAGCGCGACCACCGGCGCCACCGCCGGATCGACCGCGCCACCGCCCACGGTCGTGACAAATCGGCAGGCCGCGAAGGCCGCGGCCTTCGCTTCGTAACCATCGATCCATGCCGTGCGCGCCGGCAGCCGCGCGGCATCCACCGGCCACACGCCGGGCCGCGGCCGCAGGCGGTCTTCGATGCCGATGCGCCACGGCTTGGCGGTCACGCGCGCACGGAAGCAGCGCTGGTTCAGGCACATCCGCACATAGACCGGGTCGGCATCGACAGCCTGGAAGAACTTCAGCGCCTCCGGGTCGGCGGGGTCGAAGGTGCGATGGGTCGCGATTACCCGCAGCCCGGCCGGCGTGCGGTAGGTACGCAGGTTCCATCCAGGGTTCGCCGCAAGGAAGCATTCGATCCGGTGCAGCGCGGCCGGCTCCGGGCCGCCGCGCCACCGCACATACAGGCGCACGGCGAACGCAGCCAGCGGCGCGAACACCACCAGCGACACCGACAGCAGCAGGCCGAACAGCAGCCATGACTGCTGGACCAGACCGGCGCACACCGCGCCCAGCGCGAGCACCGCCAGCAGGACCAGGCTCGCCCGCCAGGGCGAGCGTGCCTCGAAATCGATATCCGCGAACAGCACGTCGGGCACGTTCAGGCAGCGTGCGCCATAGCTGTTGCGGGTGACCACCACGCGGCCCTGGCGGCCGGTGATCTCCTCGCGGATCGGCACGCCTGCCGCGCCGTTGTACGGCATCTTCGGTTCGCGCTTCGGAAGCGGCTCGCCGGCGACGATGCGCTGCATCGCTTCCGCCGCGCGCGCATCGGCCATCGCCTGCGCATCGTCCTGGCCTGCATCGGACCAGCCGAAGCGGCGCACCGTGACCTGCCGGTCGCCGGCACGCTGCTGCACTCGGGCCTCGGCCCAGTAGGCGGGTACGATCATGGTGTGCTCAGCCTGTCCTCAGGCGCCAGCCAGTTCGAAGCGGCGCACCTCGCCGGGGAACCGGCGCGCGGCCACCAGCATCATGCCCTCGAACATCATGTTCGCCGCCAGGAACGCCGCCATGCCGGACACATCGTGCGGCGGGCTCACCGTGTTCACGTCGACCGCGACGATGTCCAGGCCGTGCAGCCGGCGGAACATGTCGATGCCCTCGCGCGCAGACAGGCCGCCCCAGCTCGGCGCACAGACACCGGGCGCACACGACGGGTCGAACGCATCCATGTCGAGGCACAGGTAGACCGGCCGGCCTTCCAGCTTCTGCCGCAGGTCGGCCATCACCGCCGGGATGCCGCGTGCCATCAGCTGGTTCATCGTGACGATGTTGTAGCCGAGCTCGTTCGTGTGACCGAAGCCACCGGGCCGGAACACCGTGCCGCGCACGCCGACATGCCAGCTGTTGGTGGTATCGACCAGTTCCTCGACCGCTGCATAGTGGAACTGCGTGCCCGCGTTGTGTTCGTCCGGCCCGGGCGGCAGCGCGCTGTCGGTATGCGAATCGATGTGCAGCACCGCCATGCCGCGGTGGCGCCGGCCGACCGCGCGGATCACCGGCAGCGAGATGCTGCCGTCCGCACCCATGGTGATCGGCACCGCGCCACCGTCGACGATCGCGCCGACCGCGGCCTCGATCTGCGCGAACGCCGCATGCGTCTTCGACGGCACCAGCTTCACGTCGCCCACGTCGACCAGGCCGAGCTTCTCGGCGACCGGGAAGTCGGCGAACTCCGGGTTCCAGTGGCGCATCAGCCGCGACTGCTCGCGGATCGAGGTCGGGCCCTGGCGCGCGCCGACGCGGAACGCATGCGTACCCACGTCGAAGGGGATGCCGAGCACCGCCGCATGGGCACCGGCGATCTCGGTCGCGTAGGGCACGCCCATGAAGGTGTTCGGGCCGCTGCACAGATCCTTCAGCGACACGGACGATGGGGTATTCGATTTCGGGTCGTTCAACTCAGTCTGCCTTGATGTTCGCTTCGCGCGCGATGCGCCGGAAGAGAGCCAGGTCGCCCTCGATGATCTTGCCGAACTCGGCCGGGGTGCTCGACTTCGGGTCGACCGCCAGCGTCGGGAAGCGCTCCTTCGCTTCGGGCGTGGCCACCACCCGCACCAGTTCGGCATTGATCGACTGGATCACCGCCTTCGGCGTCGCACCGGGGGCGATCACGCCCCACCAGTGGTCGGACACCATGCCCTTGATGCCCAGTTCGGCGAAGGTCGGCACATCCGGCTGCGACGGATGCCGGCGCAGGGCGGCGATCGCCAGCACCTGCAGCTTGCCCGCGCCGGCCAACGCTGCGGCCGAGGCGAAGGTCGAGAACACCGCATCGACCTGGCCACCGGCGGCATCGGCCAGTGCCGGGGCGGAGCCCTTGTACGGCACGTGCACGATATCGACGCCTGCAGCCCGCTTGAACAGCTCGACCATGAAGTGGGTGGTGGCGCCGTTGCCGCCGGAACCGATGGTCACCTGCCCCGGCTTCGCGCGGGCAGCCACGGCCAGCGACTGCGCATCGCGATGCCGGCCGCGACCGCTGAACAGGTACTGCGCCGAGGTGCCGAGCAGGCCGACCGGCGCGAAGTCCTTCACCGGATCGTACGGCAGGTTCTGCAGCACGCTGGAGGACGCCGGGAACGCGGTGTCGGCAAGCAGCAGCGTGTAACCGTCGGGATTGGCCCGCGCCACCACTGCATTGCCGATGGAGGTGCCCGCGCCGGGCCGGGTGTCGATGATCACCGGCTGGCGCAACGTGTCGGTGATACGCGCGCCGACGATACGGGCGATCACGTCGGAGCTGCCGCCGGCGGAGAACGGTACGACCATCCGTACTGGCCGGTCGGGCCAGGCCTGCGCGGCCGCGGCAGGCAGGTACGACGTTGCGCACAGCACGGCTGCGGCCAGTGCAACCCGGGCGCGGACGCCCTTCCATTGACTATAGTGTCCGAGCACCGCTGTGCCTCGCCTGCGACCGTTGGAAGCGCCGAGTATTGCGCGCAGGGCGCGGCCGGGCAAGGCGCCACGGCAGCGGCCTCCCGATTTCTCTCGTTGATTCCTCATTGTTCAAGCGGTCGCGCAGAGGGACCGAACGAGCGGCTGAAGGCTCGCGGCGTCTTCGAGAATGCCGACCTGCTCGATGCTGGCCTTGACCTGCACGGGATCGAGGATGCCGGTGCAGCACTCCTCGTACTTGCCTGCAATGTCGCCCCACGTGGCTGGCTGCTCCGGCCAACCGCGGGCGGATGACCGCGCAACGGACAGTCGCCTGCCATCCTTGAGGCTTACTGAAAGTCGCATTTCCCCCCAGTTGACGCCGCCGGTCCACGCACCGTGGTGATGTTTCAGATCGGCTGGGACTCGAACGTCCACCCGGCGCATCAGGGCTTGTACGTCGGCAGAGCGCACACGTTGATCCGTATACTGATCGAGTCCGGCCTTTCGATCGATCAGCGCGATCGCCATGCTGTAGGGCAGGCAGAAGCGGGCCTTGTGCCCGTCATCTGCCTCGCGGTATGAACCCAGCTTCATGGCCTGGGTCGTGCATTCAAGTTCGATGCGTTCGACCTGTTCGGGCAACAGGTCATGCGCCTGCGCGAGATCGACCATCCCGTCGATTGCCGACGAGGCGGCTGTGTGGCCGGGATGCATCCGGACGACGGTCGTGTTGTCTGCGAGCTCCCATGCTTGACCAAGATCCTGCGCCATCTTTTCCAGGCTGTAGTTGCCCGCGCCGTTGAAGGTTTCGGCCAGTCCGAACCGGACATGGCCATCGATGCCGTCGTCGACGCCTTCAATGGCATCCGGGTCGACCTTGAATCCGCGACTGGCCAACAGCGCAGAGAAGATCCCGCAACGAACGGCATGGCCCACATGAAAGGCCTTGCCCATCGAGCCGACGTTCTTGCGGATGCCGGATGCCTCCGAGGCCGTGATCCCGAGTGCCATCCTGGTTTGCATGACGTCAAGGCCGAGCAGGCGGCAACTGGCAGCGGTCACGCCGAAAGCACCGAGCAGACAGGGCGAGTGCCAGCCTCGATCGAACAACTGGGAACCCAGCCCCTTGGAAATGTGCGTCGCGACCTGGAAGCCGATCACGAAGCCTTCGAGCATGCGTCGGCCGGTCAGTCCGGCGTATTCAGCGACGGCCAGTGCGCCGGGTACGAGTGACGCGCTGAGATGCGTCACCCTGCGCGTGTAGTCGTCGTACTCGAGCGCGTGTGCGGCGACGCCGTTGACAAATCCGGCGAGCTCGACCGACGTGCGGTCCGGGCGTCCGATCAGGGTCACCTGGGCGTGGCCACCGAGCAGGCTCGCCGTATCCCTTGCAATCCGTGCGGAGTCATGCCGTGACCCAGCTACGGTCACGCCCAGGGTATCCAGGAAACGCAGCTTCGCCGAAGCGATCGCCGCCGGGGGAATGGACCCGGCAGGCGTTTCCACTATGAACTGTGCAAGCTTTTCGGTTACACCCATGATTGTTCCCTCTCGGCGTCCATTTGCTGCTCGACTGCGGGGTCATTCGGCCTTCATGCGAACCGAACGGATCACGGCCCCCCACTTTTCGTAGTCATTCCTGATGAAGGCAGCGAGTGCCGCAGGCGTTCCTCCGCCGGGCTCGGCCCCGTCGGCCGCCAGGCGCCTTCTCATGTCATCGGTGCCCACGACCCTGTTCAGTTCGGTGTTGAGCCGCTCGATGACAGGTGTCGGAAGGCCCGCCGGGCCCGACACCGCCCACCATTGAATGGATTCGAACCCGGGCAGCCCAGACTCGGATACGGTGGGCACGCCCGGTTCCAGTTCCATCCGCTTCAGGCTGGTGACAGCCAGCGCCCGCAGCCTTCCAGCACGCACCTGAGGGGCCACGCTCGAGTACGCCGCGGTCAGCAGGGTCACGTGTCCGGCAACAGTGTCGACGACAGCCGGCGCGGCGCCCTTGTACGGGACGTGCAGCATCTTGATACCGGCGCGCTGGGCAAACATTTCAGCGGTTACGTGAATGATGGTGCCCACGCCGCTCGAAGCGAAGCTCATGGCGCCGGGACGCGCGTTCGCCATCGCGATGAAGTCCTTTACGTTCTTCACTGGCAGCGAGGGCGGCACGACGATCATCTGCGGCGAAGAGGCGATCAGGGCAATGGCAACGAAACTTGCGACCGGGTCGTAGGGGACCTTGTTGATGTGGGGATTGATCGACATCGGACTGGTCGAGGAGACCAGCAGGGTGTAGCCGTCAGGCGCCGCTCGCGCGACGTTGTCCGTACCGATGGCGCCCCCGGCACCCGAGCGGTTGTCGACGATCACCTGGATTGCCAATGCCTCGCTCAGCTTCTGTGCGGTCAGGCGCCCCATGATGTCGATGGCGCCACCCGGCGGAAACGGCACCACGAGCCGAATCACCTTTTCCGGATAGGTTCCGGCTTGCGGCATTGCTGCGGTCGGCAGCAATGCAACGGATACGACTGCAGCCATCGGAACCACGATCCTTGCTGCTTTCTGCATCGGGCACCTCAAATGTGTTCGTGTGCGCGGAGCATGGGATCCGCGATCACTCCACCGATTGACTGGCGTTTCCATCGATGCCCCACTGCCACGTGGAAGGCCTCGTGCCCGCCCGGCTGGAAGCCCGTTTTCCAAGCCAGTAGGCCAGAGACTCGCCGACGCCTGCAAACGGCGATTCGATGCCGAGCTTCTGTGCGGCGTCTATTGGCCAGTTCGGGTTGTGAAGGAACTCGCGTCCCAGCGCGGTCAGGTCCGCGCCACCGGAACGGATGATCTCGTCTGCCTGATCCGCATGAATGATCAAGCCTACTGCCATGGTCTTTACGCCCGCGCCATTACGGATGGCACGGGCGTATGGCACCTGATAGCCATACCCCGGCGCCTCACCGGTTGCTGCGTCGGACATCCCGCCGGCGCTGCAGTCAATGACATCGACGCCGTATTCCTTCAGCACGCCTGCCACCTTGACGCTGTCCTCGATGCTCCAGCCGGACTCGTCGACGGCCGATACGCGCATGAAGAGGGGCTTGTCTTCCGGCCAGGACTTGCGAACCGCACGGACCACTTCGATGGCGAACCGCATGCGCTTTTCCGGTGATCCGCCATATTCGTCGGTGCGTTGATTGGCGACCGGCGACAGGAACTGGTGTATCAGATAGCCGTGGGCGCCATGCAACTCCAGCACCTGAAAACCGGCTTCGAGCGCTCGGCGTGCGGCCTGTTCCCAGTGTGAAAGCGATTCCTGGATGTCGTCATGCGTCATCTGGCGCGGCATGGAGTACCTGTCGGAGAACGCAATCGCGCTGGGGGCGATCAATTCCCACTCCTCGCCATGGTCGACGCCCGGGCACTGGGCCATCGGCATGCGACCCTCCCATGGCACGCTGCGGCGCGCCTTGCGTCCGGAATGGCCGAGTTGTATGCCCGCCACCGCGCCGTTCTTCCTGATCAGGTCGGTGATCCGCTTCAGCGGCGCGATGAAATCGTCCTTCCAGAGACCCAGATCGCGCGGCGTCGAACAGCCGCGTGGATCAACCTTGGTCGATTCGACAAACACCAGGCCAGCGCCGCCCGCGGCAAACTTTCCGTAGTGCATCAGGTGCCAGTCGTTGACGTGACCGTTGTCGGCGCAATACTGCAGCATCGGTGAAACCACGATGCGGTTCTTCAGCGTGATGCCACGGATCGTCAGCGGCGAGAACAATCGGGAGTCCATGTCTTCGATTCCTTGGGTCACACTGATCCCTGGCGTGCTGCGTGTGGTTGAACGTGAGGGCGCCCGGGGCAATACAGGCAGCAACGCTTCACTCGGGCTTTATCCCGGCGGACTTCACGACACGCGTCCATTTGGCGATCTCGGCTTCGAGGAAGGGCTTCATGGCGGTGAGCGGCATGTCGAACGGCACCGCACCCATGCCGGCAAGGCGCTGCTGCGCGCCTGGCGTCTGCTTCATCTGCGTCACCAGCGCGTTCAGCCTTTCGACGACGCTTGCAGGCGCTTTCGACGGCGCCACCATGCAATAGAACAACAGGCTTTCGTAGCCTGGAAGTCCGCTCTCGGCAATTGACGGCGTGTCCGCAAGGCTGGGGGTGCGGTTGAGGGTCGCTACCGCGACAGCACGCAATCGGCCCGATTGGATGTGCGGCAATGCCGCCACCACGTTGCTGAATGCAAGCTGCACGTGTCCACCCACCAAAGCCGCCAGCGCCGGCGCATCACCCTGATAGGTAACCTGGAGCATGTCGATGCCTGCCATCTGCTTGAAGAGCGCCATGTTCATGTGGGAGCTCGAGCCGATGCTGGAAGTACCGTGCGTGAGCGCACCCGGCCGCGCTTTCGCCATCTTGATGATCTCGCTCACGGACTTTGCCGCGAATGAAGGATGCGAAACCAGCACGCCGGGTACATGCGCGACCATTGCGACCGGCGCAAAATCACGGATCGGGTCGTACGGCAACTTGCCGTAAAGGGCCATGCCGGTGGTCAGTACGCCGCTGTAGGTGAAGAGCAGCGTGTAGCCGTCGGGAGAGGCTTTCGCCACGGCAGCCGCCGCGATCTGGCCGTTCGCGCCGCCGCGATTGTCCACGACGACCGGCTGTCCCAGAGAGTCCTCCATCCCCGACTGGAAGAGTCGACCCAGCATGTCGGTGGCTCCGCCGGGTGGCGACGGAATCAGCATCCGCACCGGCCTGGAAGGATAGGACTGTTGCGCATGGGCGGCGAGACCTGGCCACTGGCAGGCCAGCAGGATGAAAATGATTCGAGTCGAAGTCTTCATGCGGGCCCTGATGACGTTGAAATGGTCTGTCCTGCCGTCGCCCCGAAAGCCTTCACTTCGGGACGAGCCCTTCCTCGATTGCCTTGATCTGCAGCGCCACGAAGCGCGAGAAGATCCGGCAGTTGGAGAAACTTCCCCCTGCGAACCACAAGCCTTCCTGCGATGTGCGCTTCCACATGTTGTTCATTTCGCCGTCTGGCCCCAGCCCCCACACGGGACCGATCTTTTCTGCAATGGCTTCGCCCAGAAGCTTCTTCACGACGACCTGCTGCGGCTCGAAGCCGGTGCCCAGGACGATCAGGTCCGCCGGTACCAGGGAGTTATCCTTGAGCAGGGCGCCGCCGGGCGCGAAGCGTTCGATACGCTCGAACTGCAGCAGGCCGACCTCGCCCTGGACGATCAGCTGGGAGCATCCGCCGTCAAGGTTGTAGCCCCCGTATCGCGTCCGTATCAGCATGTTGTGACCGAGGTGGTCATCGCCGTCGTACCACTTGAACCCGCGCGCGATCAGGCCGTCGATGAGCTTCCGGTCGAACTCGACCATGCGGGCGGTCATGGTCTTGAGGATGCGCTTCAACACCGGCAGGGTGTTGATGGCCACCAGCAGGTCGCCATCGTCGAGCGGAACGCCGTCATAGACGGCGTAGGTCAGTTTCGCGCTCGGATTGATGCTCAACACCATGCTTGGACCGCGCTGGATGAGCGTGGTCTGGACGCCGTTGGCGTGCAGGTCCTGTGCGATGTCATGCCCGCTGCTGCCGGTACCGAGCACCAGCGCCTTCCTGCCACGCCAGTTGGCACCATTGCTGAATGCGCTGGTGTGCATCAGGTCGCCCTTGAAGTCCCTGAGGCCTGGCAGGTCGGGGATGCTCGGCTCGCCGACCAGTCCGTTGGCGAAGACCAGGTGCTTTGGCCGCAAGGTGCGCTCGCGCCCATCCGTCGTGTTGCGTACCACGACAGACCATCTGCCTGCCGCATCATCGTAGCTGCCACGAGCCAGTTCGGCGCTGGTCCAGAAGTTGATTTCCATCGCCATGACGTAAGCCTCGAACCACTCGGCGAGCATGTCCTTGGGGAGGTACACGGGCCAGTTCGGCGGGAACGGCATGTAGGGCAGATGGTTGAATTCCGTGGGATTGTGCAGCGCGAGAGAGTGGTAACGCGTCCGCCAGCAATCGCCGACCCTCGCAAGACGGTCGATCACCAGGGTGTCGACAGAAAGATGACCCAGCGTTGCGGCCACGGTCAGCCCTGCCTGCCCGCCGCCGACCACCAGCACAGTGGGCTCGCGGTCGATGTACCGCTCACTCGCGATGCGCTGGTCTTTCCAGTTGGTGCCTCCGAAATTGCGTGAATAGGCCGCCCCGGTCGGACGACGTTCACCGATCTTTTCCTCGAACCCCTTGAGCTCATGCAGATTGGTCATGAGCTGGAAGGCCCTGGTCGGGTCGCTGGCCGGAAGGCGGACCACGCCGAAGCCACGGCCCACTGCGGTCTCGTATCGGAAGATGCCCTCGAATACTTCGGCACCGGCGCGCAGCACCACCCTGGGCGGTGTGCGCTCCGCCGCGATGACGAAATTGCGCGCCTTCGTGGCGGGCTGCCTGGACATCATCAGGGCAGCGATGGCGGCAGGGCCCTCGCAGGGCGTGATGCTCCATGTAAAGCCAAACAGGTCGCGCCAGTGGCTGTCCAGCCCGAACAGCGCAGCGATGGAGGCCTCGCTGTCGCCCTGCAGGGCGACATTGAGCCGTTCGAGCCAGCGCTCGACGTGAGCCTCTGCCGACTGCGCAGCAGGTGCGGGAACCGCAGACTGACTGATGATGCCTCCTCCGTTTAGCCTTCAGGTGACGTCAGGCGCCACTGCTGCGCCGGTACGAATCGACCGGTCGTTGATGTTGCCCGGGCCGGACTGCATCGCCCGGCTTTTTAGGGAACGCTATTCTGGGGGAAACGACGGCTTTCCGCACATCGCTGTCCAGGCTCGATCATGGCTCCCGCGCCGTCTCGTGATTCAGCGCCGCATTCGCGATGTCGCGCAATCTTGCCTTCTGGATCTTGTTGCCGTTCGCGCTCGGGGTGACCGGGAACGCCTCGATGGGCAGGATGTGCTCGGGCACCTTGTATTTCGCGATGCGCTGCGCACAATGCGCGATCAATGCCGAGGCGTCGACCGTGGCGCCCTCGCGTGCGATGACGAACGCCACGGGTCGCGTACCACGTGGCCCGTCTATCCCCACGACCTGGCTCGTGAGCACCGCAGGATGTTCGTCGAGCACGGCCTCGATCTCGAGCGGATTGACCAGGAACCCGGCCAGCCGCATCACGTCGCCCATCCGCGCCACAAAGATGAAGCTGTTGTCCCCGGTCGTGTAACCCAGATCGCCGCTTTTCAGGTAGCCGTCAGCCGTAAAGGCGGCGGCCGTCGCAGCCGGGTTCGCGTAGTACTCGGACATCATGCTCGGCACGTGGAATTCGAGTTCGCCGCGGACGCCGTGGCCGAGAATCGAACCGGTTTCCGGATCGCGCGCACGGACACGCCCCTCCGGCGCGATCAGGGTTCCGCCCCCGAGTTCCCGCTCTGCTGGAGGTGCATCGTGGGGGTGGCGCGACAGAAGCGCCTGTACCTCGCTCATGCCATAGGTACCCATCAGCGTGAGGCCGCGTGCCTGCGCAGGCGCCGCCTGCCCGCCGCGCGCACCAATCACCATCCGCACGCTCGGGAAAGGCACTGCCTCCGTGGTGGTTGCAAGCAGTTGCGCGACGATGTCGCCGACCGCCGGGAAGTGGGTGATGCGATGGTCGCGAATGGCCTGCGCCGCGGCCCGCGCCTCGAACGTTGGCAAGAGGATGAGCGGACGACCGGCCGCTAGCGCGGCAGTCGCCATGCACAGGCCCATGACACCGCACATCGGGATGGTGAGAAGTACGGCAGCGCCCTCGGCGTCGAAGCCGAATGCACCTGCCATGGCACCGGCATGGTGGGCAATGGATCGCTGCGCATGCAGAACGAACTTGGGCGCTCGAGTGGTGCCGGAAGTCGTGAAGATGATGCAGCCAGAGTCTGGCGCCACGCCCTGCGCCGGATACTCGGGCCGGCGCGCAAGGTCATGGTAATGCTTCACCGGAAGCCCGAGCAGGGACGGGCGCGCAGGGGCTTCGGGCGACTCGTCGTAAGCCACGATCGAGGTCAGTCCAGCCAGTGCGCCGGGCGGAATGTCGGACAGGATGCCGGCGAAATCGATCTTGCGAAAGCCCGGCCAGAACACCAGCAATTTCGCACCTGAGCGGCCGACGATGTCGGACACCTCGCTGCTCTTGAAGCGCGTATTCACCGTGACGACGACTGCGCCGATCTGCGCGCAGGCGAAGAAGCAGGCAAGCCAGGCCGGAACGTTGGGCAGCCACAGTGCCACGCGATCACCCGGTCCGATGCCGAGCTCGACAAATCCCTGTGCGACGCGCCGGCTTTCTTCCGCCAGGTCGCCCTGGCTCATCCGACGTTCCCCATATATCAGCGCGGGCGTATCCGCTCCGACCGTACCGCGATGGGAAAGCAATTCCGTCAGGGATGAAGACATGGTGCGTGGCTCCGCGAGTCCGGCACGAGCCGCCCCCGCTGGCCGGCTCGCACGTCTGTCATGCTGGTTTCTCGGAAGGTCGTTTTACATGAATGCGCCCGAGCCAGCGCAGACGGGTTCTGCACGAACATGTTGGCGTAACTCGGGTCAGAGTCACTTTTCCACTCGATGAACCGAACACTGCTTCCTCGCGGCCCCACCGGTAGCCTCGTGTTTTTCCTTGCCGGTCGGCCTCAGGCTTCCCGCGGCACGCCCAACGTGTCGAGCGCCGCGGTGAAGCGCCCGACGTCACCGACGCAGTACGCCGGGACGAGCCACTCATCCTTGCCGGGACCGCGCAGGTGGATCCAGTCCTGGGATTCGGTCCACGGCGTCCGGCGATAGCTTTTCACGTCCGCGACCGGTATTCGCTTTTCCCAGCGACCGGCGAAGAAGAAAAGGCCCTCGCGGTCGATCCGGCTGCCGCTGCGCCGGCCGAGCACGAAGAACCCTGCAGCGAACAGCGTCGAGAACAGCGCCACGGCGAGGAATCCTGGCGGAGCACCGTACGACCAGCCCACCCAGCTGATCGCCGCGCCGAGGATGGCCGCCACGGCCACGATCGGTCGGCGCGTCGACTCGGCGTGCTGGTAGAGAAGCGCGGGCATCAGGGCTTCCTCCCGGGGCCTCGATCGGGCTTGCACTTACCGCCCCATGCCGCGTGTCGCCCAGAGCGGCGGCACGAACAGCATCAGGAAGCCCGCGTTCAGCAGAGCGTTCTGCCAGTAACCGGACAACAGGGAGTAGGACGTATCGGCCACGAACCATGCGCCGACCGAGCCGGCAACCAGGACCCAGGCATCCCGGGAACCCTCGGCGAACAGCGTCCGCGTCACATGGAACAACGCGCACCCCCAGCCGACCAGCACGCCACCGATCACGGCATGGGCAAGGGATACATAGCCGGCCGCTTCCGCGCCGAACCTGTCGATGTACCCCGGGGAGCCGAACACCAGCAGCGAGAAGGCTCGCCGCGTCAGGCCAGGGGCGATCACCATCACCATGCCGAAGAGGATGACCAGGGCCGAGGCCGCAAGCAGCCAGCGGACCCAGAAGCGTGGAGGCCGGCAGGCAATGTCGCGGTTCATCAGCGTGTCTCGGTTAACCACCTGGCGGACAGGAAGATACGCTGGAAACATGCACCCCGAAAGACCGGGGGCAGCATCGCGGTGGGCTGGCAGGGGCGCTTGAAGGAACTGTCCGCAGCCTCACCCCTTCACCGCCTTGTACAGCGCCAGCGCCTTCAGCCGTCGCTCGGCGTGGTCGACCACCGGCAGCGGATAGTCGCGGCCGATCGTGCAGCCGGCCATCTGCTGCTCGAGCGCCGGCATCGTCCACGGGGCGTGGATGTACTTCGCCGGTACCTTCGCCAGCTCGGGCAGGTAGCGGCGGATGAACCTGCCCTCGGCATCGAAGCGCTCGGACTGGCTCACCGGGTTGAAGATGCGGAAGTACGGCTGTGCATCGCAGCCGGTCGAGGCCGCCCATTGCCAGCCGCCGTTGTTGGCAGACAGGTCGAAGTCGTTCAGGTGCTCGGCGAAGTAGCGTTCGCCCTGGCGCCAGTCGACCAGCAGGTCCTTCACAAGGAAGGAGGCGACGATCATGCGCAGCCGGTTGTGCATGTAGCCCGTCTGGTTGATCTGGCGCATCGCCGCGTCGACGATCGGGTAGCCGGTGCGCGCCTCGCACCATGCGGCAAACAGCGCCGGGTCATCCTCGAACGCGAGGCGGTCGTACTCGCGCTTCCACGAGCCGCCCACCACGTGCGGATGCTGGGACAGGATCATGAAGTAGAAGTCGCGCCAGACCAGCTCCGACAGCCATACCCGCGCGCCTTCGCTGGTACCGCCCCCGGCCGCCGTTCGCTCGTATGCGAGGCGCGCCAGTTCGCGGATCGACACCGTGCCGAAGCGCAGGTGCACCGACAGGTAGGACGGACCCTTCACCGACGGGAAGTCGCGCCGCTCGTGGTAACCGTCGATACGCGTCAGGAACGCATCGAGCAGCGTGCGCGCGCCGCTCTCGCCGGTCGGGATCTCGAGCGCGGACAGGTTCGTACGCTCGAAACCGATCGCCTCCAGCGGCAGATCGGACGGACGACGCGCGCCGGCCAGCGGCGGCTGCAGTTGCCCGGGCGCCGGCGCGAAGACCGCCTCGGCCAGTTCGCGCGCGCCGGACTCGCCGAGCTTCTTCAGCCATGCGTTGCGATAGGGCGTGAACACCCCGAACACGGTGCCAGCCCCGGTGAGGACCTCCCGGCGCTCGAACACGACCTGGTCCTTGCGGGTCTCGAACGCGACGCCAGCCGCGGCCAGCGCCTCGGCAACCGATCGGTCGCGTTCGATCGCTTCCGGTTCGTAGTCGTGGTTGGCGAACACCGCCTGCACGCCGAGCTGTCGCGCGAGCGCCGGAATCGCCTCGCGCGCATCGAGGTGGCAGGTGATCAGCCCGCCGCCGGCCGCCGCCAGGCGCGCGTCCAGCTCCAGCAGGCTCTGGCCGATGAACTCGACCCGCCGGTCGGCGCGCGACGGCAGCCGGTCGAGGATGGCGCGGTCATGCACGAACGCGCACCAGACCCGCCGTGCTGCCGCGAGCGCCGCGCAGAGCGCTGCATTGTCCCCCGTACGCAGGTCACGGCGAAACCAGAACAGGGCGCTGTCGAGCGTTCTCACGGGCATCGGCGGGCGGCGCTGCGGACGGGCAGCCGCCGTCGCACCGGATCGCACCATAGGCAAAGGGATCGAATTGTGGCGGGCCGGTACGGCGATTACAATCGTGACTCCGCCCGACCACGCCCAATGCCCATCGAACCGATCAACCTGACCGGCCACTTCCTGATCGCCATGCCCGCCATGGCCGATCCGAATTTCTCGAAGACGGTCACCTACATCTGCGAGCACAACGAGAAGGGCGCGCTCGGCGTGGTAGTCAATCGTCCGACCGACATGACACTGCAGGGGCTGTTCGAGCAGGTCGACATCCCGCTCGAATCGCCGCAGCTGCGCGGGCTGCCGGTGCATTACGGTGGCCCGGTGCAGGTCGACCGCGGCTTCGTGCTGCACAAGCCGATCGGCAGCTGGCAGTCGACGCTGCAGGTGCGCAACGACATCGGGCTCACGACGTCGAAAGACATCCTGACCGCGCTCGGCCAGGGCGAAGGCCCGACGCAGGTGCTGATCACCATCGGCTATGCCGGCTGGTCCGCCGGCCAGCTCGAGAACGAGATCCGCCAGAACGCCTGGCTCACCGTGGCCGCCGACGCCAGTACGCTGTTCGATACGCCGCCGGAAGGGCGGATGTCCGGGGCGCTGGGGCTGCTCGGCATCGACCTCTCGCGCCTGTCTGAGCAGGCCGGCCATGCATGAGGCTGCTACCGGCACCGTGCTGGCGTTCGACTACGGCACGCGACGCATCGGCGTTGCAGTCGGCGATCTCGGGCAGCGCTCGGCCCATCCGCTGACCACCATCGACGCCAGCGACCGCGCCGCTTCCGAAGCGAAGATCACCGCGCTGGTCGAGGAATGGCGGCCGGCCCGGCTGGTGGTCGGCGTGCCGCGGGCCCTCGACGGTACGGAACACCAGATGACGCGCTCGGCGCGCGCGTTCGGCCGGGCGCTGTCGCGCAGGCACGCGCTGCCGGTGGACGAGATCGACGAACGGCTGACCTCGGTCGATGCCGAGGCGATGCTGCGCGAGGCTGGTGTCGACCGCCTGCGCCGCACTGGCCTGGTCGATGCACACGCCGCCTTCATCATCCTGCGCGACTTCCTCGAGGCCCGATGAGTACCCAGCCCACCTTCCCGTCGGTCGATCCGTCGGCGCTGCCGGCAGTCGACACGTTGATGGATGCGCTGGTCGAGCAGATCCGCCCGCAGGTCGATCCGGCCCGGTGCGGGATGGTCGGCATCCACAGCGGCGGTGTCTGGATCGCCGAGCGCCTGCACCGGATGCTCGGCCTCGCGCTGCCGCTGGGCACCATCGACGTCGGCCTGCATCGCGACGACCTCGAGACCTCGGGGCTGCGCATCCGCATGCGTGCATCGATGATCCCGTTCGAGGTCGCCGGCGCCGACATCCTGCTGGTCGACGACGTGCTGCACACCGGGCGCACGATCCGCGCAGCGATGAACGAACTGTTCGACTACGGGCGCCCGGAGCGCATCCGGCTGGCGGCACTGCTCGACCGCGGCGGGCGCCACCTCCCGGTCGCGGCGACCTTCCTCGGCGCACATGTCGAGATCGAGTCCGGCCGCGAGATCGTGCTCGACCGCTGCGCCAGCGGCGCGCATGCCGACACGCTGCTGCTGAAGGTGCAACAGCGCAGCGGGCCGCGCGAATCTGCCACCTGACGCGCCACCCCATACATCCACGGATCCGCAGCGCCACGCACAGGATGACCATGACCCGCAACCCACAGCTCGATGCGCACGGTGCGCTCAGGCACCTGCTGTCGATCGAAGGCCTGCCACGGGATGTGCTGGTCAACATCCTCGACACCGCAAGGCCGTTCGTCAGCGTCACCGAGCGCGAGGTGAAGAAGGTGCCGGTGCTGCGCGGCAAGAGCGTGTTCAACCTGTTCTTCGAGAACTCGACGCGCACCCGCACCACGTTCGAGATCGCCGCCAAGCGGCTGTCGGCCGACGTCATCAACCTGAACATCAACGCCAGCTCGGCGAGCAAGGGCGAATCGCTGCTCGACACGATCTCGAACCTCTCGGCGATGGATGCCGACATGTTCGTCGTGCGCCATGCGCAGAGCGGCGCGCCGTTCCTGATCGCGAGCCACGTCCGCGAAGGCATCAGCGTGATCAACGCCGGCGACGGGCGCCACCAGCACCCGACGCAGGCGCTGCTCGACATGTACACGATCCGCCACTACAAGGAGTCGTTCACCGGGCTCACCGTGGCGATCGTCGGCGACGTGCTGCACTCGCGGGTCGCACGCTCGCAGATTCATGCGCTGTCGATCCTCGGCGTGCCCGAGATCCGCGTGGTCGGCCCGAAGACGCTGGTGCCCGACGCGTTCTCGCGGATGGGCGTGCGCGTGTTCAACCGGATGGAAGCGGCGCTGAAGGGCGTCGACGTGGTGTCGATGCTGAGGCTGCAGAACGAACGCATGGACGGCGGCCTGCTGCCCAGCGCACAGGAGTACTACAAGAGCTATGGACTCACTGCCGAACGGCTCGCCCTGGCGAAGCCCGATGCCATCGTGCTGCATCCGGGTCCGATGAACCGCGGCGTCGAGATCGAATCGAGCGTCGCCGACGGCTCGCAGTCGGTGATCCTGCCGCAGGTGACCTTCGGCATCGCGGTGCGCATGGCTGTGATGTCGATCCTCGGGGTAGGCTGAGATGGCGCATCCTGCAGCAGCGCCTCTGGTGATCCACGGCGGCACGGTGATCGACCCGGTCACCAGCCGCGAATACCGGGCCGACCTCACGATCGACGGCGGCGTCATCCGCGCCGTGGGTCGCGTGCCGGACGGCTTCGGCGACGCGCGCCGGATCGATGCCACCGGGCTGATAGTCTGTCCCGGTCTGGTAGACCTCTCGGCACGGCTGCGCGAGCCCGGCTACGAGTACAAGGCAACGCTCGAGTCCGAACTCGCTGCGGCGGTCGCCGGAGGCGTCACCAGCCTCGCCTGCCCGCCCGACACCGATCCGCCGCTCGACGAGCCCGGCCTGGTCGAGATGCTGAAGTACCGGGCCCAGACACTCGCGCTGTCGCGCGTGTATCCGATCGGTGCACTGACCCAGGGCCTCGGGGGCGAACGCATCACCGAGATGGCCGAACTCACCGAGGCCGGTTGCGTCGCGTTCTCGCAGGCAGACCATCCGGTCACCGACACGCGCGTGCTGATGCGCACGATGCAGTACGCGGCGAGCTTCGACTTTCCGGTGTGGCTGCGGCCGCAGGAGCACTTCCTGGCGCGCGGCGGCGTCGCGCACAGCGGTGAAGTTGCGACCCGGCTCGGGCTGCCCGGCATCCCTGTGTGCGCCGAGACGATCGCGATCGACACGCTGGTCACGCTGGCCCAGCTGACCGGTGCGCGGCTGCACCTGTGCCGGCTGTCGAGCGCACGGGCGGTCGAGCAGGTACGCGCCGCGCGTGCGAGCGGCCTCGCGCTCACCTGCGACGTGGCGATCCACCACGTGCACCTGTGCGACATCGATATCGGCTATTTCGATGCGCACAGCCACCTCGTACCGCCGCTGCGCAGCTTGCGCGACCGCGCTGCGCTGCGCGCAGCGCTCGCCGATGGCACGATCGACGCGGCCTGCTCCGACCACACGCCGGTCGACGAGGACGCGAAACAGCTGCCGTTCGGCGAATCCGAGGCGGGCGCGACCGGCCTGGAGCTTCTGCTGCCCCTCACGCTCAAGTGGGCCGCCGAACAGTCGATCGATCGCCCGACCGCGCTTGCCCGCATCACCACCGACCCGGCGCGCATCCTCGGCCTGCCCGCAGGCCGCATCGAGGCCGGCGCCAGGGCCGACCTCTGCCTGTTCGACCCGCTCGAAGACTGGATCGTCGGCCCCAGCACCCTCGTGAGCCAGGGCAAGAACACACCGTTCTCCGGGCTTCCGATGTCGGGGCGTGTCAGGCACACCGTTGTCGGCGGCGAACTGGTGTTCTCGCGCGCACGGAGCAACGTGACGACCTTGCCGCGTCGGCCGTGACGCGCAGACTGCAGGAGCACATGATGGACAATCCCCTCCTCGACCAGTCGGGCCTTCCCCGGTTCGGCGACATCCGCGTCGAGCATGTCGGTCCCGCGGTCGAAGCGTTGCTGGCCCGCAATCGCGAAGAGATCGCGAAGATCGCGGCAGACCCCGCCGAACCGCGTTGGGACACCTTCGCCGCGCCGCTCGAGGACGCGTCCGACCGCCTGCGCAGGGCCTGGGGACTGGTCGGCCACCTGAACGCCGTCATGAACAGCCCGGAACTGCGCGAGGCCTACAACGGCAACCTGCCGCGCATCACCGAGTACTACACCGAGATCGGCCAGAACGAGTCGCTGTTCTCGAAGTTCAAGGCGCTCGCGGCCAGCCCGGGGTTTGCGGAGCTGTCGCCCGCCCGGCGCAAGGTGATCGAGAACGAGATACGCGATTTCCGACTGTCCGGCGCGGAACTGCCGCCGGCGCAGAAGCAGCGCTACCGCGAAATCAGCGAGCGGCTGGCGACGCTGTCGTCGCGCTTCTCCGACAACGTGCTCGATGCCACCAACGCGTTCTCGCATTACGAAACCGATCATGCTGCGCTGGCCGGCCTGCCAGACGATGCGGTCGAGGCCGCAGCCGAAGCGGCGAAGGCGGAGGGGCGCGAAGGCTACCGCTTCACGCTGCAGGCGCCCTCGTACATGCCGGTGATGCAGTATGCCGACGACCGGAGCCTGCGCGAACGCCTGTACCGCGCGTACGTGACCCGTGCGTCCGAGCACGGCAACCCCGAGTGGGACAACAGCCCGCTGATCGGCGAGATCCTCGCACTGCGCCATGAACTCGCGAAGCTCCTCGGCTTCCCCGACTTCGCAGCCCTCTCGCTCGCGGCCAAGATGGCGGATTCGGCCCGGCAGGTAGACGATTTCCTGGGCGAGCTTGCCGCCAAGGCCCGTCCGTTCGCCCTGCGCGACCTCGCGCAACTGCGCGCGTTCGCCGCCGAACGGCTGGGCATGCAGGAGCTGCAGTCCTGGGACCTCGCCTATGTATCCGAGAAGCTGCGCATCGAACGTTATTCGTTCTCGGACAATGAAGTGAAGCAGTACTTCCCCGAACCGCAGGTGCTGCCTGGCATGTTCCGCGTCGTCGAGACGATCTACGGGCTCACCATCACCGAACGCGACGCACCGACGTGGCATCCGGACGTGCGATTCTTCGAGGTTGCCGATGCGTCCGGAAATCCGGTCGGCCATTTCTATCTCGACCTCTACGCGCGTGCATCCAAGCGCGGCGGTGCGTGGATGGACGACGCGATCGCCCGGCGCCGTGTCTCCGGCCAGGTGCAGTTGCCGCTCGCCTACCTCACCTGCAACTTTCCCGCGCCGGTGCCCCGGGCGGACGGCACGCCGCGTCCGGCGCTGTTCACCCATGACGACGTGGTCACGCTGTTCCACGAGTTCGGCCACGGACTGCACCACCTGCTCACCGAAGTCGATGAGCTGTTCGTCTCTGGCATCAACGGCGTCGAATGGGACGCGGTCGAGTTGCCCAGCCAGTTCATGGAGAACTTCTGCTGGGAGTGGGACGTGCTCAAGCATCTGACCCGGCATGTCGACACGGGCGAAACGATGCCGAAGGCACTGTTCGACCGGATGCTTGCGGCGAAGAACTTCCAGGGCGGGCTGCAGACGCTGCGCCAGGTCGAGTTCGCCCTGTTCGACATGCGCATCCATGCCGCAGCCACCGCAGAAGGCGGCATTGCGCCCCAGACCGTGCTCGAACAGGTCCGGCGCGCGGTTGCCGTGATCCAGCCGCCCGAGTTCAACCGCTTCGCGCACGGCTTCTCGCATATCTTCGCCGGCGGGTATGCTGCCGGCTACTACAGCTACAAGTGGGCGGAAGTGCTGTCGGCCGACGCCTACAGCCTGTTCGAGGAGCGCGGCGTACTCAACCCCGAGATCGGCGCACGCTTCAGGGACGAAGTCCTGGCAAGGGGCGGCAGCCGTCCGGCCCTCGAATCCTTCGTCCGGTTTCGTGGCCGCGAGCCGAAGATCGACGCACTGCTGCGCCACGGCGGCATGGACGAAGCGGCGTCGACCGGGCCGGCGACGACAGCCTGACAACCCAACCGCAGCAGGAGAACGCGATGCACAGGAACAGGACGGACATAACCGTGCGCCTCCCCCGGTGCCGCAGGCTTGCCCGCGCATCGGCCCCGGCGATGATGGTCGCCGGCGCCCTCCTCCTCGGCCTGTCGACCCTGCCCGGAGAGGCCGCGGCGCAGCAGATCCGCTGCTGGACCACCGACAGCGGCTCCCGGGAATGCTCGGACATGCCGCCGCCACCGGCTGCCAAGGCCATCAACGAAGTACGCGGGCGTGCCGGTCGCATCGAGGGCCAGGAATCCTTCGCACAGCGTCAGGCAAGCGAACGCTTCCCGGTCACGCTGTGGAGCAACGATTGCGGCGAACCATGCACCAGCGCGCGCAAGCTGCTGGCGAGCCGAGGCATACCGTTCACCGAACGCAACCCGTCGCTGCCGGCGCTGCAGGAAGAATTCAAGCGGGTGACCAAGGGCCAGATGCAGGTGCCGCTGCTGATCGTCGGCACGGCCATGCTGGTCGGGTACGAGGAAGGACAGTGGAACTCGACGCTGGATGCAGCGGGCTATTCGCGAACCCCGGGGCCGGCACGGCGACCGGCCGCGCCGCCAACGGCACAGCCGCAGCCCGCTTCGCCGCCGGCGCCCACGACAGGTCCCGGCGGCGCGATCCTGCCGCCACAGGGGCTCTCGCCCGTGCCGGGAAGCCCGGGAGGACCCGGCACACCGCCCGTCTCGCCCGCAGGGCCTGCCGGAAGCGGGGCGATTCCGCGCTGAGTGCGCCCACCGGCGCTGCCCGGCCGGGCATGTGCCAGGCACAGCCCCCGCGGCGCACAATAGGGGCATGAAGACACCCAAGAGACTCGAGCCCCTCATCGAAGAGGGACTGATCGACGCGGTCGTGCGCCAGTTGATGAGCGGCAAGGAAGCCAACGTCTATGTCGTGCGCAGCGGCGACCAGACCCTGTGCGCGAAGATCTACAAGGAAGCCACCCACCGCAGCTTCCGCCAGGCCGTCGATTACACCGAGAACCGGCGCGTGAAGAGCAGCCGACAGGCGCGGGCGATGGCGCGCGGCACGCGCTTCGGCCGCGAATCCCAGGAAGCCGCCTGGCAGTCTGCCGAAGTCGATGCACTGCACCGGCTGTTCGCCGCCGGCGTGCGCGTACCGGCGCCGCGCAACTTCTGCGACGGCGTGCTGCTGATGGACCTCGTGTCGGACGGAGACGGAAATGCGGCACCCCGGCTCAACGACGTCGTGTTCACCGAGGACGAAGCGCGGATTCACCACCAGTCGCTGCTGCGCGAGGTGGTACGCATGCTCGGCGCCGGCATCATCCACGGCGACCTGTCCGAATTCAACATCCTGCTCGCCAGCGATGGCCCGGTCATCATCGACCTGCCCCAGGCGGTAGACGCCGCCGGCAACAACCATGCGAAGCGGCTGCTGATCCGCGACGTGGTCAACCTGCGCAACTTCTTCGGTCGGTTCGCCCCTGCGCTGATGACGACCGACTACGGCCACGAGATCTGGGACCTCTACGAACGCGGCCTGCTCACCCCGCAGGTAGAACTCACCGGACACTTCGAAGGCGATCTCGGCGAGGTCGACATCGATGGCGTGATGCGCGAGATCGGCGACGCGCTGGCCGAGGAAGCGGCACGTCGCCTGCGTCTGCAGACCCAACACTGACCGGATTCGATGGCCACGGCATCGACCTGCCCGTGCCGGATCAGCGCCGATCGACACGCTCCGGGCTGCCTGGCGTGCGCAGGTACACCACCCAATAGATACCCGCCACCAGCACTGCACCCCCGACGACATTGCCTGCAATCACGCACAACAGGTTGCCCGCGATGTCCGCGACGGAGAGCGGCGCCCCCAGCAGCAGTGCCAGCGGGTACAGGTACATGTTGGCAACCGAGTGCTCGAAGCCGGACGCCACGAACGCCGTGACCGGGAACACGATCGCCACGGCCTTGTCGGCCACGCTGCGCCCGCCCATCGCCATCCACACCGCCATGCACACCAGCGCATTGCAGAGCACCGCGCGGAAGAACGCCTCCACCAGGGGCAATTGCGCCTTCGCGGTCGCGATCTGCACCGCTGCGGCGCCGACCCGTCCGTCGTTGAGCCCGGCGTGCCCGGACAGCCAGACCAGGCATGCCAGGACCGCAGCGCCGACGAAGTTGGCGACGCACACCACCGCCCAGTTGCGCAGCAGTGCGCCCGTACCCACGCGTCCGCTGGCCCATGCCATCACGATCAGGTTGTTGCCGGTGAACAGTTCGGCGCCGGCTACCACGACCAGCAACAGCCCGAGTGAAAACGCGAGACCACCCAGCAGCCGCGATACGGCGAATCCCGGAGAAGGATCGCTGGCCACCAGCGTGAACATCATCGCACCGAGCCCGATGAAGGCACCGCCGAGCAATCCCAGCAGGACCAGCGTGGGCAATGGCAGCCCGACCTTTTCGACACCGACGGCGCTGACGCGCTGGGCGATCTCGCGTGGCGAGTAGGCGTCCAGGCCGAACAGGGCATTCATCCCGGCCCCGGGCGGGACATGGTTGCGGCATCGGCTGGCCTGCCGGAACGGACAACGCACTGCCGTTGCACGATACGCCGGCCTCGGGGCACACTCCGCCTCGCCATCCGGTCCGACACGATAGCCAGGCTCAATCGGACCGATTCGGACATTCAATTGGTCTGCTGGTTGTCCAGCCGGTAGCATACGTCTACTGTTTTGCCGGTACACGCTTTTTCCGCAACGCTTCATAACCACCTCACGGAGGTATTCCATGTCGCTGATCAACACCCCGGTCAAACCTTTCAAGGCCACCGCGTTCCACGACGGCAAGTTCGTCGACGTCACCGAGCAGTCGCTGAAGGGCAAGTGGAGCGTGTTCGTGTTCTACCCGGCTGACTTCACGTTCGTCTGCCCGACCGAACTCGAAGACCTGGCCAACCATCACGAGACGTTCAAGAAACTGGGCGTCGACGTCTACGGCATCTCGACCGACACCCATTTCGCCCACAAGGCCTGGCACGACACGTCGGATGCCATCAAGAAGGTCAAGTACGCGCTGATCGGCGACCCGACCGGCACGATCACCCGCAACTTCGAAGTGATGATCGAAGAAGCCGGCCTGGCGCTGCGCGGCACCTTCGTGATCAACCCGGACGGCGTGATCAAGCTGTGCGAGATCCACGACAACGGCATCGGCCGCGATGCGTCGGAACTGCTGCGCAAGGTCAAGGCTGCCCAGTACGTGGCATCGCACCCGGGTGAAGTGTGCCCGGCGAAGTGGCAGGAAGGCGCCGCGACCCTGAAGCCGTCGCTGGACCTCGTCGGCAAGATCTGACCGACCCCTTCCCCGGCAGCGCGGCCACCCGCCGTCCTTCCGGGGAACCCTGCGGCGAAACTGCCGCCTGTTCCGTCCGCCGCCGGGGTTGCGCGATCCGCACCCCTGCGATGGCTCGGGACCTGCTGTCCCGAATTCCACCCAAAAGGTACCGACATCATGCTGGACACCGACCTCAAGACTCAACTCAAGGCCTACCTCGAACGCCTGACCCAGCCGATCGAGCTGGTCGCCTCGCTCGACGATCGCCCCGCATCGCAGGAGATGCGCGAGTTGCTGGAGGAAATCGCCAGCCTGAACGACAAGGTCAGTACCCGCTTCGACGGCAGCGATGCACGCCGCCCCTCGTTCTCGGTCAGCCGCGTCGGACACGACATGGGCGTGCGGTTCGCGGCCATCCCGATGGGCCATGAGTTCACCTCGCTGGTGCTGGCACTGTTGCAGGCCGGTGGCCATCCGCCGAAGGTCGAGGCGGAGATCATCGAGCAGATCCGCTCGCTGGACGTCGAGCTGAAGTTCGAAACCTACATGTCGCTGTCGTGCCATAACTGCCCGGACGTCGTCCAGGCACTGAACCTGATGGCCGTGCTCAACCCGAAGGTGCACCATGTCGCGATCGACGGCGGCCTGTTCAAGGACGAGGTCGAGTCGCGCCAGGTCATGGCAGTTCCGTTCGTGTACCTGAACGGCGAGCCGTTCGCCTCGGGCCGGATGGAGATCGCCGACATCCTGGCCAAGGTCGACAGCGGCGCCGCGGCGCGCGACGCCGCACGCCTGGGCGCCAAGGAGACCTTCGACATGCTGATCGTCGGCGGCGGGCCCGCCGGCGCGGCCGCGGCGGTCTACGCCGCACGCAAGGGTATCCGTACCGGCATCGTCGCCGAGCGCTTCGGCGGCCAGACGCTCGACACCCTGGGCATCGAGAACTACATCTCCGTGCTGGAGACCGAAGGACCGAAGTTCGCCGCGGCACTGGAAGCGCACGTTCGCCACTACGGCGTCGACGTCATGAACAGCCAGCAGGTCGTGTCGCTGGAGCCGGCCGCGCAGCCGGGCGGCCTCGCCAGCGTCGTGCTGGCCAATGGAGCCGCGCTCAAGGCACGTTCGGTGATCCTGGCCACCGGCGCCCGCTGGCGCAACGTCAACGTGCCCGGCGAGGCCGAGTACCGCAACAAGGGCGTGGCCTACTGCCCGCACTGCGACGGCCCGCTGTTCAAGGGCAAGCATGTTGCAGTGATCGGCGGTGGCAACTCCGGCGTCGAGGCCGCGATCGACCTCGCCGGCGTGGTGGCGCACGTGACGGTCGTCGAATTCGCCGACCAGCTGAAGGCCGATGCCGTGCTGGTACGCAAGCTGAACAGCCTGCCCAACGTGACGGTGCATACCAGCGCCCAGACCACCGAGATCACCGGTGAAGGTGGCAAGGTGAACGGCCTGAAGTTCACCGATCGCCGCAACGGTGAGCAGCACACGGTCGAACTGGCAGGTGTGTTCGTGCAGATCGGCCTGGTGCCCAATACCGAGTGGCTGAAGGGCGTGGTCGAGCTGTCCAAGTACGGCGAGATCGTGGTCGATGCCAAGGGCGCGACCAACGTCCCGGGCATCTTCGCCGCAGGCGACGTGACGACCGTGCCGTTCAAACAGATCGTCATCGCGGCTGGCGAGGGTTCGAAGTCGGCGCTGTCGGCGTTCGACTACCTGATCCGTACCCCGACGGTCGAACTCAGCGCGGCGGCGTGACCGGCTCCGCCGGTCCGCGCCACGATCGTTGAACCGGCGGGAGTCCCGCCGGCGCAGCCTCAGCGCCCGAGCCTGCGCCGGCGGATAGCGAACAGTCCCAGCCCGGCGAAGGCCACAACCGCCGGCATCAGCGCGATGTTGGCCACCTTGGTGACCAGTTCCAGCCGATCGGTCTCCAGGCGCAGCGTGCGCCGCAGTTCCTTCAGCTGCGCCTTGGTTTCGGTCGACTTGCGCTGGAAGGCGTCGATCTCGGCCTGCTGTTCCGCGCTGGGCGTGAAGGCCGAGCCGGGTGCGCGGGACCGCTGAAGCTTCTGGAGCCGGTCCTGGGTCTGGATCAGGTCGTCCTCGAGTTCCTTGATCGCGCCGAGGTATTCCTGCTGGGCACGCTCGGCGATCTCCAGCGGCACGGTCAGCGGCCGCGAGAAGGCAGCACGGCTGCGCAGCGCGCCGAGCGCGGTGTCGCCGGCGAATGCCTCGACCAGGCTCTGCAGGAAGTCGAGGTTGCCGTTGATCGGCACCCGCACCTGCTGGCCGAACGACTCCTGGATCTGCACCACCACGCCGTCGGCAAGCATGTCGATGTCGGAGACCAGCACGACCTGTGCGTCCGCCGTCGCCTTGCCCAGGTGGGCGGCCGGATCGGCCGGGGTCGGCGGCGCCGGCGCAGGTTCGGCCGCCGCACCGTCGCGCAGCGGCACGGGCGCGATCGCCTCGACCTTCGGTGGGCCGTCCGGGAACGCCGTCGGAAAGCGACCGACCAGGCGCAGTGCGAGTGCATGCGCCTTGCCCGAAGGCTGGAAGCCGCGCGCGGCATCGACACCGGTCAGCGTCGCGATGATCGGGTCGATCAGCATCGAATTCGGAGAGGTGCGCAACAGCGTGTTGGCGGTCAGGCCGGGCACCGCCTTGCCTTCGATCGGAGCGAACCAACCGGGGAACGGGATGGTGAGCGCGCCCACCTGCCCGATCACCAGGTCGTCCTTGTTCAGCGCGTCACCCTGCACGTTGAGCAGGGTCGGCATGGCGCGACCGTTCTGGTTGCTCGCCAGCGTGAGGTCAGCCACGATCTTGCCGGTCGGCATCGTGTAGCCCCAGGCACTCAGCAGCTTCTGGAACGTCGACTCGCTCGCGGTGTTGCCAGCCAGCGGATTCTCGAGGTTGCGCTGCTGGTCGAAGAACGCATACGGATCGACGAATGCGATCAGCCGGCCGCCGCGCAGCACGAACTGGTCGATTGCATACTCGCCTGCCTCGGACAGGTCGCGCGGATGGATCACCAGCAGTACCTTGACCTCGTCCGGGATGCGCGTGCTCTCCATCGGCACCGGCCGCACGTCGAAGTTGCGCTGCAGCTCCTGGATGGCGATCCACGGACCGGTGGGCAGCCGGCCGAGCATCAGCTCCATCGGACGGCCGAACACCGGGATCGCGCTCATCACGCCAATCACCGGCCGGCGCTCCTGCATCACCTGCGCGATCGCGCGCGTGATGTCGTACTCGAGCAGCCGCTCGCGTTCCGGCGAGAGCACCGGGATCGCGACCGCATGCGAGGTCTTCGCGGCGTCCCCTTTCGGCGCCGTTCCCTTCGCAGCATCACCCTTGGCAGCATCGCGTCGCTCGATGGCGAGCCCGAGGTAGAACTTCTCCTGGTTCGGCGTCACCTGGGCATCGATGCCGTCGCGCGTCGCGGCGTCCTCGGCGTCGGAATCGGGCTCGGGGTTCAGGCGCTCCAGCACCAGCCGCCCGCCGGACGCCGCCACGTACTCGGCCAGCAGGTCCTGCACGCGCTTGGCGAAGGTGTTGAGCGCCACCGGCACCGAGGTGTCGCCGCTCTGCGTGTAATAGAAACGGATCACGACCGGCGCGTCGAGCTTCGACAGCACCTGCCGCGTGCCGTCGGACAGCGTGTACACGCGCCCTTCGGTGAGGTCGAGGCGGGCCGGCACGGCCGACAGCACGACATTGAGGACCACCAGCGCGACGAACAGCAGCGCCAGGCCGGCGGGGGACATCAAACGCTTCACGAGGTTTCCGGAGGCCATCGTCACATTCCTTCAGCCGGCCCGCAGGCCGCGCACGATCACCGCATTGCCGAACAGCGCGAAGCCGATCACCGACAGGAAGAACCCTACGTCGCGCAGGTCGATCACGCCCCGCTGGAGCGCGTCGAAATGCGTCATCACCGAGAACGAGGCGACCGCGTTCACCACTGCGGGGCTGGTCCATCGGGTGAGCAGATCGGTCACCGGGCTGTAGCCGGCGATCACCAGCAACAGGCACAGCATCACCGAGAGGATGAAGCTGACCGCCTGGTTGCGCGTCATCGCCGAGGTCATCGAGGTGATCGCGAGGAAGCTGCCGGCGAGCAGCAGGCTGCCCAGGTAGGCAGTGAGGATCGCGCCATTGTCAGGCGAACCGAGTACGTTCACCGTGATCCATACCGGGCAGGTCAGCGCGAGCGCGATCGCGAGGAAGATCCACGATGCGAGGAACTTGCCGATGATCACCTGCGGCAGCGTGACCGGCAGCGTCAGCAACAGCTCGAGCGTGCCCAGCCGGCGCTCCTCGGACCACAGGCGCATGCCGACCGCGGGCACCAGGAACAGGTACATCCACGGATGCCAGGTGAAGAACGACACCAGCGACGCCTCGGCGCGCTCGAAGAAGCGGCCGATGGTGAAGGTGAGGAAGCCCGCCATCAGCAGGAAGATCACCAGGAACACATAGGCGACCGGGGAACCGAAGTAGCCCGACAGTTCACGCCGGACGATACCGGAGATGTTGGAGACCGCGGACCCGTGCTTCACTGTAGCCTGGCCGTTCATTGCGCCACCGTATCGGGGAGGGTGATCGAGCGGAACACGTCTTCCAGGCGTCCTTCTTCGGTCGACAGCGCCTGCACCTGCCAGCCGCCTGCCTGCGCTGCCTGGGCGACTGCGACGGTCAGCGCGGCACCGGCCGCGCCGATCGCGCCGTTGTCCCCGCGCTTCGGATAGACGCGCACCGTAAAGCGCCCCTCCGCCACAGGATCGGCACCGGACAGCAGCTCGGCCCGCTCGGCGCCGGGCAGTTGCCCGAGCTGCGACACGGCCGTATCCGCCGTCCCGGCCCCGGCGAGCGTCACCCGCACGCAGCCCGCAGTCGCGGAGCGTGCCTTGAGTTCCGCCGGTGTGCCGTTGGCGACCACCGATCCACGGTCGATGATCACCGCGCGCGTGCACGCAGCCTCGACCTCTTCGAGGATATGGGTCGAGAACACGATCGCCTTGCGCTCGCCCATCCGACGGATCAACTCGCGCGCCGCATGCTTCTGGTTCGGATCGAGGCCGTCGGTCGGCTCGTCGAGAACCAGCACGTCGGGATCGTGCAGGATCGCCTGTGCCAGGCAGGTGCGATGGCGGTAACCCTTCGACAGCGTGTCGATCGGCTGGTGCAGCACGCTCTCCAGCAGGCAGGTCTCGACCGCGCCATGCACTGCGGCCTTCTTCGCGCTGCCCGACATGCCGCGCAGGTCGGCGATGAACGACAGGAAGCCCTGCACCGTCATGTCGGCATAGGACGGCGCGCTCTCGGGCAGGTAGCCGATCAGCGCCTTGGCACGGATCGGGTCGACCGCCACGTCATGCCCGCCGACCGTCACCCCGCCCGAGGTGGCCGGATAGAAGCCGGTGATGATGCGCATCGTGGTCGACTTGCCGGCGCCGTTCGGACCGAGCAGGCCGAGCACTTCACCGCGCTCGACGGTAAACGAGATGCCGTTCACGGCGCGCTTGGCGCCGAACTGCTTGACTAGATTCTCTACCCGGATCATCGGCTGTTTTTCTGGTGGGTGGGGCAACACGGCAGAGCGCCAGCGCATGGGACCCGCGCAACGCGCCAAAGTTCCGCGCACGGGAGGGACCGGACGCGATTATCGCCCGGCGCGGCGCCGCACGGGCGTGGCGTGCCAGGGCAGACCTCAGCATGGGGCCGATAGTGACATGGCATGGCGTTTGCTGCCGGGTTACAGTGGTCAGCAGCCGCCTTGTCCATGCGCCCTCGCGCAGGAGGTTCAGTACGCCATGTGTCTGCTTGCCAGGAATTCCTTCCGCCGGCATCCCCTCCACCCCGCGATGGCGCTGCCGCTCGCGGCGCTGGCTGCATCCCTGTCCGTTCCGTCTGCCGCGCACGGGCAAGCTGCCGCTTTCCCTGCGAAGCCGCTGCGCCTCATCGTTCCGGTGGCACCGGGCGGGGGCATCGATCTCGTCGCACGCGCCGTCGCACCGCGGCTGGCGGAAGAACTGGGACAGGGCGTGATCGTCGAGAATCGCGCCGGCAATGCGATGGTCACCGGCACGGCGGCCGTCGCCAAGGCTGCACCCGACGGGCATACGCTGGGCGTCAACAACACCAATCTCGCCGCCATCGCGGCGCTGCGGCAGAGCCTGCCCTACGACACGCTGCGCGACCTGGCGCCGATCTCGCTTCTGGCCACGCAGCCCAGCGTGGTGGTCGTGCATCCATCGCTGCCCGTGAAGACCATGGGCGAACTGGTCAATCTGGCGAAAGCCCGGCCCAACCAGATCACCTACGGCTCTGGCGGCATCGGCACCAGCATCCACCTTGCGGCAGCCTTGATAGGCGTCAGCGCGGGCATCGAAATGCTGCACGTGCCTTACAAGGGCGCAGGGCCTGTGCTGGCCGATCTGGTCGGCGGACACTTGCAGGTGGCGGTGCCGACCCTGGGCTCTGCGCTTCCGTTCGTCTCCACCGGTCGCCTGCGGGCGCTCGGGGTCACGACCACGCAGCGCCTGGCAGCCTTGCCGCAGGTGCCTACGGTCGCCGAGTCGGGCCTGCGCGGCTACGAGTACACGACCTGGTACGGACTCACCGCGCCGGGCGGCACGCCCGCCCATGTCCAGGCTGCACTGCACGCGGCGGTGGCGCGCACGATCGCCGATCCGGGCGTCAGTGCCGGGCTGGTCAGGCAGGAGCTGCAGCCGATGACGAACACGCCGGCCGAGTTCGCCACGTTCCTGAAGGCCGAAGTCGACAAGTGGGCAAGGGTCGTCCGGCTGGCGAAGATCCCGGTGGAATGATCGAAAGGAGTACGTCCGGGGATAGCCCCGGATATCCGTGCGCTAGCGCGTGAGTACCGACCCGATCCGGGCATTCCCCGCCGATGCGAGGACTACGAACCGGAGCCGATGGATACCGGCTGCTGGCCGGCGTCGATCCGGTGGCCGGGACTGGTGCCCGAGGGGGATAGAAAAAGTCGACTCACTCAAATGCAGGAACCCGATCATCCACCTTCGCAAGAACACAAAGCCCTGTTTCCTGCCCCGTATGCCCGCGAGAGGTCCGACCATGCTTCCCAAAGCCGTCAGAACCCGCGTGAATCGACTGTCGCACGCTGCCGGTATCAGCCATGCAACCGAGGTCAAGGCGCGCTTGTGCGCCGATCTGGCACGTCTGCGTGAGGGTGGAGCTAGCCATGTGGCGCTACTGGCACATATCGAGGCGTTCGCGCGTGCCGAGGGTGGCGCCAGGCGCAACTGCGAGCGTTGATAGAGCTATCACGCGCGCGAGGGCGCTGACTGCCGTCTCACTTTGCGACCCGATGCGACCCGAGCTGGTCAAGCAGGGCCGGTTGCCTGCCGGTTGCAGAACGGTACGCGCCAGTACGCGCGCGTACTCGTGCGTGCGCGAGGGCATGACGGGAGAAATAAAGGCCAGCAGCCACGCAGCTAGAAAAGGATCTGATCGTCCGGTAATGTGCCGGATCTATCACCTGCCGTGAAGACCATATGCGAACCGCGATAGCCGTCCTGCTGATGCTGCTGGCGATGCCGGTGGGGGCAGCCGAGGCGCAGAGATGGGAGGTCTATGCGACTACATCTGAGAGTTCGCACTACCTTGACCCGGAGACCTTCCGCGTAACGGGTCACACGCGGCGAATCTGGCTACTCGTTGATTACTTCAAGCCCCGAGGGGAAGTACGTTCGGGCCGAATGTTAATGGAGCTCGACTGCAAGGAAGGCCGCAGTCGATTCCTATCTTCAGCCGTGCTTTCAGGTCAGATGGGACAGGGGCGAGTTGTGGCGAACGCTGATAGCGCTACCGATTGGCGATTTGTACCCCCATCCACGCCAGAAGAGTTGCTGCAAAAACTACTGTGTGCCGCGAAGGTCGGCCGTGGCGACAAGTGACCCCGCCTCAAACCCGCAGGCCGGGGGCGTCTAAATAGGGGAGCACTCGCACCGTCGCTAGCGTTTCACCGGGGCCGGTTCGCTGATCAACTGTGGAGAGGCTATGAGCGAGGTTATGCGTGGGATATCGCCCTATCTTGCGGTGCTAGCCCTGTTGGTTGCTACGGGCGCTGCAAACGCGCAGATCGAATTTGAAGGCATCCCCTCCGTCGTCGTCGAAGTGCAAGAAGGTACAACTCGATCGGTCGAAGTGGCCAGTTCGCGCGTAAGTGACCTGAAGGTCAGAATCGTTAAGGAAGGTGGCAGGTACATCTGGGCGAGTCGGAACAATTTGGCGATGAACAAGACAGAATCTGGTGTGTACATCACATACACGGCAACAACCGGAGTCGGCTATGTCCGAGTACTGAATCCGATGATGCGGAAGTTGCTTGAATCCCTGCCGCCTGAGCAACGTGCGAAGGAATTCGTCTACATGGAGCACATGGTCAATCGCCTGGGCTCAATCACATACTTCGGCCGTTGAGCGGTGCCGTCTCTCTCTTAAGAAACACCCTTCATGAATCGCCCTGGATTTTGCGAAGGCCCCCGCTCCCCTCTCTGCCAGTGATCGGCCCCATCGATCAGCGCAATCCGCTCAGCGCGATCGGCCCGCAGCCTGCGCTGCCGCAGGGGCGCTCTTAGCCTGGATCATCGAAGGCTTCGTGAAGGGAAAGGCGGGCGACTAGAGCGAAGGCGGACGGTCCGGTAACCTGCGAGATCTATCGCCTGCCGGGAAGATCAGATGAAGCTCGCAACTACCACCGCGCGCGCGTTCGTGGCGCTCGCGCTCTGTGTGCTGTCGTTTAGTGTGGCAGCACAATCGCCCCCCCGATAGCTACCGGAAACGGTCTGCTCACAAAGTCCGGACTTTCCGGGAAATTTAGTACCGGATAAAAACCTGGTCGAACGGGAGAAAGAAACGATGCCACAACCACTTACGCATGCGTTGGGCTACGATGTCAGGGAGTCTGCACCGACGTTATGCAGCAGTTCCTGCCCCCCTACGACACGTTAGACGACGTCAGATATGCCATCGGCAACCATCAAGCTCTTTCTCGTTCACGGCGATCCAAAGCGTCTCCGAACAGCGGAACTGTCGAACTGGACTGGAAAAGCCGTATCTGGCCCACGGACTCAGTTCGATGGCGTTCTCGCTCGCGAGGAGTCGGACAAGTCGGGCATTTACTTTCTGACAGGAACAGACCCCGAAACCGGAAGGCCAGCGATCTACATCGGCGAGGCCGAATGTATCCGCGACCGAGTCAAGAATCACAACGACAAGGACTTCTGGAGTCAAGTCACGTTTTTCGTCAGTAAGGACGAGAATCTGACAAAGGCGCATATTCGGTACTTGGAAGGCCAGCTGCTCACTTTGGCCAAGACGGCCGGCCGTGCGGTGGTGATCAATACTCAAGGCAGCGGATCCAAACTGCCCGAGTCAGATCGAGGCGAAATGGAAGTATTCCTCGAAAAGATCAACCAGCTCCTTCCGGTATTGGGCATTGAGCTGCTTGTGCCGATGGCGGGGTTGAAAACGCCCGACGCCCCAACAAGCAAACTCCTATACTGCGAAATCAAGGGGTTGAAAGCCACTGGGTTCCGAAGCGCTAATGGGTTCCTAATTCAAAAGGGTTCGGAAGCGGTCGCGTCGGAGCGCCCATCTTCCGAGAAATGGCCATGGACTCGCAATCTCCGACAGAAGCTGAAGGATGATGGCGTCCTCACCGCCAACGAGGATCGCTTGCTCTTTACAAGAGACATTGAGTTCGGTAGTCCGAGTGCAGCCGCCGCCGTTATTCACGGAGGCCACGCCAATGGACTCACGGCATGGAAGGATGCGAGTGGAAAGACTCTCAAAGAACTCGAGGTCGTCTAACAACCGGTCGCAACGGACGGCCCACTGCGCGGCCTACCGCTGAACCGCAGCGTTAGGCCACTCGAATGCCGAATTGCCGCATATGTGCCGTCACATCGGGGTTTGTCAAGGCGCACATTATCCCCGAGGCCTTCTTTCGCGAGTTGCGCGAAGGGGAAGTTGCGCCCCTGCTTCTGGCGGGGGCCAAGGGACACCCTCCGGAGAAGGCTCCGATCGGAGTCTATGACAAAAATTTACTTTGCTCAGTCTGCGAATCGAAGTTCCTTCGGTGGGATACCTACGGCATTGAAAAGCTCCTTACGAGGTTCGATGACTACTTCACGCCGCTGGAGAGTGAGGGTAAGACCATAGCCCACGAGGCAGCGGTAGTTGACAAGCTTGCGGTTCTCGACTTTCTGGTTTCGGTACTGTGGCGCGCTTCCGTCTCCACTCACAAGTTCTACAACACCGTGAATCTCGGACCCTATGAGCAGAAGGTGCTCTCCCAGATGCTCCTTAATCAGGGACATGCACCCGACTCCTTTGACGCGGTCTTGTCTCGCTGGGTAGACGATGATGACGAGACACTTCCCACGACTGGTTTGATGAATCCCCACCGCGAAAAGTGGGGCGGGATAAACGCGTATCGGCTGTACCTGGGCAAGATCGTCGCTTACATTAGGGTCGATCAAAGGCCGTTCTCGGAACCGTTCGCACACCTGTCACTGCGTGCGGCGGGTCCTTGTCGAATTATCAGTAGGCATCTTGCTACTTCCAAAGACCTTCAGGCAATGCGCAAGACACTCCTTGTCAGCATCGAGTAGATCAGCCGCACGAGCTTGTGGGCTAAAGCCGCGATTGCGTTGCCCGGACACAGGCCCATCCAGCTCGCGAAATGCTTGTCGCTGGGGAAGCGCGACATGTCGGCACCGGTCTCACTGATGGCGGCACGGGCTGTGATTACATCGATTCCGTCGATGCGCGTGAGTGGGACAGTCTTCGCATTCTGTCCCACTTCTGGTGCCTACATTCGTGGTTAGGACTGCAGGGCGAGAGGCGCAAGCCTGCAAACAAGAGCGGGACAAGCGAGAGCGCTGGGGAACCAGCCCTAGAGAGCGCTAGCAATCATTGCCTGGGCACGCTCGAATACTAGCTGTTAGCGCCGAAGTAATACTGACCCACAGGGGGTGCGGCAGAAAACTTGGACTGGTTAGACAGCGATCCCCAGATACTTGCGGTGCTCCACTGGGCTGCGTGAGCCGAGCGACATCTTGATCCGTGCCTCGTTGTACCAGCGGATGTAAGCGTCAAGCGCCGCCATGAACTCGTCGACCGTAGCGTTCAGCCAGTCCCTGGCGTAGAACAGCTCGTTCTTCAGCCGGCCGAAGAAACCCTCGCATGCGGCGTTGTCGGGCGAGCAGGCCTTGCGTGACATCGAGCGCACGAGACGCGCGTCGGCGATCCGAGTGAGCCAGCCAGGCCAGCGGTAGTGACCGCCGCGATCGGAATGCACCACGGGCCGGTCGTTGCTGGCGATGACGGTGTCGATCGCCGCGTCCAGCATCGTGTTGACGAGCTCGGCATCAGGTCGAATACCCATCGACCAGCTAACCACCAGCCCGTCGAAGCAATCGATCATCGGTGAGAGGTAGACCTTGCCGGCCGCGATTTGGAACTCCGTGATGTCGGTCAACCACTTCTTGTTAGGTGCACTGGCGGTGAAGTCCCGGTTCAGGAGGTTGTCTGGCGCCGGACTGATCTCGCCCATGTACGAGCCATAGCGCCTGCGCTTGTGCAAGACCGGGATCAAGCGCTCTTCCTTCATCAGGCGTCGGACGACCTTCTCGGAGATGGTCACCGACTGTCTGGCGAGCGTGGCATGCATCCGGCGCGAGCCATAGCAGCGGTAGTTGCTCTGGAAGATGTCGGCCATGACACAACGAACGGCAGCGTACTTGTCGGCGAGCGCAAGCCGACCCCGGTGATAGAAATAGGAGCTGCGTGGCAGTTCGAGCTCCGCCAGCAGGTCGGCCAGCGCGTGCGTGGATCGCAGGGCATCAACCAGCTGGGTCTTCTCCCGATTCGTCAGGAGTTGCTGATCGATGCCCAGTTCTTTTTTTAGCAGTTCGTTAGCCTTCTTCAAGATGTCCTGCTCGAGCTTCAGGCGCTTGACGGCTCGTTGGAGGCGTTCGACCTCGCATTCGAGTTCATTACGCTCCGAGCTTGGCGCCGGATTCTGGGGTTTCATGGATGCCAACGCCTCGTTGCTGAGTAGCTGATTCTTCCAGTTGTACAGCGAAGGCCTGGAGACACCAAGCTCCTGGGCCACCGCCTGGGCACTTCCTTGCCGCAGGCACAGCGCCATGACTGCAGACTGCTTCGCCTGCGATGACAGCGCTTCGTGGGCTTGCCCCACCCTCGGGCGTACTTCGGGATGAGCATCCCGGATCCAGCCGGCGAGCAGCGACCTGGACGGGTAGCCGAGCGCCTTGATCGTGAATGCCAGGCAGCGTCCGTTGGCGGCAAAGTGATCTACTGCCAGCTGCCTCTGCGCCAGGGTGTACTTCGGCTCGCGGACGTACCCCGTGGGCAAGTCCTGACGCTGCTCGTAGGCCTGGTGCCAGGCCTTGAGGGCGTTTTTCGTCGGATAGCCGAGCTGGCGGATGGTCAGGCCGGCGCGCTTGCCCAGCTTGATGTAGAGCTGAACAGCTCGCAGTCTGTCGTCGCATGAGTACATGAACTACCCCTGAAGGTAGTCCAAGAAATCGTCCGCACCCCCACATCGCCGAAGTAAAACTGACCCACCTGGGCAAGGATGGCGGCAAGGAGGCCGCCGATGTTGACCCAGGAGCAGGCAGTGGAGATTCGAGTGTTGGCAAGACGAGGCGTCGGTCTACGGGAGATCGCTCGGCAGATGGGGTGTTCGCGCAATACGGTTCGCCGGTACCTGCGTGATACGGGCGCGGCCCGGTACAAACCGCGTACGGCGCGCGGGACGAAACTCGACCCATTCAAGGAGTACCTGAAGCGCCGAGTCGAGGCAGCCAGGCCGGACTGGATTCCGGCGACGGTACTGCTGCAGGAGATCCGGGAACTTGGCTATGGAGGCGGAATCAGCCAGGTGAAGGTGCATATTGCGACGCTGAAACCGGCATCCGCGCCTGAGCCGGTGCGGCGGTTCGAAACCGAACCCGGCCAGCAGATGCAGGCCGATTTCACGATCGTTCGGCGTGGCTCCGATCCGCTGTTGGCACTGGTGGCGACGATGGGCTACAGCCGCGCCGCTTTCGTTCGGTTCAGCCAGCACGAGGACGCAGCGGCGCTGGTGGACGCATTGCGGGCGGCCTTCGACTACTTCGGCGGCGTGCCGGAGCACGTTCTGTTCGACAACGCCAAGACCGTGGTGCTCGAACGCGATGCGCATGGTCCAGGACTGCACCGGTGGAACCCGGAGTTGATGAAGCTTGCCGACGAATGTGGCTTCGCGCCGCGGCTGTGTCGTCCATATCGGGCGAAGACGAAGGGCAAGGTCGAGCGCTTCAACCGATACCTGAAAGGAAGCTTCCTGGTTCCGCTGGCAGCACGGCTGAAGGCCGACGGCCTTCGGCTCGATGTCGTGACGGCGAACATGGCTGTACTGCGCTGGCTGCAAGATGTTGCCAATGTTCGCGTTCATGCCACCACGGGTGCGATTCCAGCCGTTCGGCTGGTCGAGGAACAGCAGGTGATGCTTGCCCCGCCGCGCTTGATCGCGCCGCCCGTTGTCGCTGTTCGGCGGGCCATTCCTGTCGAGAGTCTCCAGCATCCGCTGTCGGTCTACGACGAACTGCTGGCGGTGCTCGCATGAGCCTGCAGGAGGAGCGCATCAGCGGTTTGTGCGACAGCCTGAAGCTCAGTGGAATCGGCACGCAATGGAACGCTGAGGCACAGGCAGCTGCACGAAACGAGGCGAGCTTCGCGGATTTCCTTGAGCGCCTTCTCGAGGCTGAGAACGCGGCCCGGGATCAACGACGAGTCTCCACGTTGACGAAGCTGGCCACGATGCCGGTGATCAAGACGCTGGAGACGTTCGATTGGAAGGCAGCTGCCGGCGCGCCTAAAGCCCAGATCATCGAGCTCAGTCACGGCACGTACATCGAGCGCGCGGAGAACATCGTGCTCATCGGTCCGTCTGGCGTGGGCAAGACGCACCTCGCCCTGGCCTTTGCGCACCGGGCCGTCCAGGCAGGGATCAAGACGCGCTTCATCACGGCTGCGGATCTGATGCTGCAGCTGGCCGCCGCGCACGGGCAAGGACGGCTGAAGGAGTACTTCAATCGCGCCGTGCTCGGCCCGCGGCTGCTGATCGTCGACGAGATCGGGTACCTGCCCTTCGGGCGGGACGAAGCCAGCCTGTTCTTCAACGTCGTGGCAAAACGCTATGAGCGCGGCAGTATGGTGCTGACCAGCAACCTGCCATTCACTCAGTGGGCGAGCACCTTCGCCGATGACCAGACGCTCGTCGCGGCCATGCTCGACCGACTGCTGCACCACGCGCACATCGTGAAGATCACCGGCGAGAGCTATCGGCTGAAGGACAAGCGCAAGGCCGGGGTGACGGCTCGGAAGGAGGTGGAGGCCGCCGGGTAGGCGGAGGACTGAACAGGCCGCCCGGGTGGGTCAGTTTTACTTCGGCGTTTCCGCGAAAAGTGGGTCAGATTTACTTCGGCGTTGACACTAGCCACGGGAAGATCACATGAGGAACGGAATTGCTGTCCTGCTGATGCTGCTGGCGATGCCGGCGGGAGCGCAAAAGTGGGTGGAGGGTTCTAGAACCGATCAAGTTGGTATGTACTTTGACCCGGAAACTATCCGTGTGATCGGCCACCTTCGGAGGGTCCAGCTCTTGGTCGATTTTACGCACCCACCTCAAGTTGGCCAGGCGCGTTCATTTCGCGTGCTACAAGAGTTCGACTGCAAAGAGGGACGTTACCGTCAGCTTACATTCGCAGCCTTCTCTGGTCAGATGGGCCTCGGGGGGCTTATGCGTACATCCGATGAGGCTGACTCTTGGAAGTTTGCAATCCCTGGAACCGCTCTCGATGAGCTTTTGCGTGGGTTGTGCGCTATGGAGAAGTAGCCCTCCGCCCTGTCGAACCTTCAGGCTGGGGGGGGGCGAAGTACAGGCGGCTGCGGGCCGAACACGACGCGCACGTCGGCGCGGCGCTGGCCGGCATGGCGGCGGTTAGCTGTAAAGCCGTATCGATGGCCTGCCCGAGCTGTAGGCCGCCGGGCACAATGGTGGGAAGCGGTGAGACTTTGTGTAGCCAGACAATGTACCATGATCGTAGATATATGATTAGCAAAGGATTGTTAGACTAATGCGGCTTGCCACCTGGAACGTCAACTCCCTCAACGTGCGCCTGCCGCATGTGCTCGACTGGCTCGCCACCCACCAGCCCGATGCACTGTGCCTGCAGGAGACCAAGCTCGAAGACCCGAAGTTCCCGGTCGCCGCGATCGAGGCGGCAGGATACAAGGTCGTTTTCTCCGGGCAGAAGACCTACAACGGTGTTGCGATCCTGTCGCGCAGCGAGCCGACCGGCGTGGTGATGGGCATCCCGGGCTTCGACGACCCGCAGAAGCGGGTGATCTCGGCCACCGTCGACGGCGTACGGCTGGTCTGCGCCTACGTGCCCAACGGCGAGTCGGTGGAATCGGCGAAGTACCCGTACAAGCTCGACTGGCTCGCGCGGTTCACCGCGTGGCTGCAGCAGGAACTGGCGGCGCATCCTTCGCTCGCCGTGCTGGGCGACTACAACATCGCGCCCGACGACCGCGACGTCCACGACCCAGCGGGCTGGGCGGGCAAGGTGCTTTGCAGCGAACCGGAGCGCGAGGCGTTCCGCGGGCTGGTCGCGCTGGGCCTGGCCGATTCGTTCCGCCTGTTCGACCAGCCGGAGCGCAGCTGGAGCTGGTGGGACTACCGCATGAACATGTTCCGCCGGAAGCTCGGGGTGCGCATCGACCATGTGCTGCTGTCGCCGCCGCTGGCGGCACGCTGCCGCAGCTGCACCATCGACAGCGCACCACGCGCGGCGGAACGGCCGTCGGACCATGCGCCCGTGGTCTGCGAGCTGGCCTGACCGGGGTGGCGCTGGCCGATGCCGTCGGCCCACGGCTGCAACCGGCTCGCGGCTTCAGTCGATCAGTTCGTACGCCGGCAGCGTGAGGAACTCGTTGTAATCGCCCGTGCACATCTGCTCGAACATCGCGGCCGCCTCCGGGTATCGGCCCGCAGCCCAGGCCGCATCGCCGAGGTAGACCTTCACCTTCGGCAGTTCCTCGGCCACCAGCGCCTTGACCATCCCGGCGGTCACCTTGCGGCCGTCGTCGAGCACGCCCTTCGGTGAGCGGATCCACTGCCAGATCTGCGAGCGCGAGATCTCGGCGGTAGCGGCATCTTCCATCAGGTTGAACACCGGCACGCAACCGTTGCCGGCCAGCCAGGCGCCCAGGTACTGGATGCCGACCGACAGGTTGTTGCGCAGGCCGGCCTCGGTGATCGGAGCCGAGGGCTGGAAGTCAAGGAGGTCCTTCGCGCTGAAGTTCACCTCGGGCAGCTGCTTCGTGTACTGGTTTGGCGTCGGCATGTACTGGTCGAACACCGCCCTGGCGATCGGCACCAGGCCGGGGTGCGCAACCCAGGTGCCGTCGCAGCCGTCGGTCACCTCGCGCAGCTTGTCGGCACGCACCTTCTCCATCGCCGCATCGTTGGCGGCCGGGTCGTTCTTGATCGGGATCTGCGCCGCCATGCCGCCCATCGCCGGCGCGCCGCGCCGGTGGCAGGTCTTGACCAGCGTCAGCGCATACGCGCGCATGAACGGCGCGGTCATCGTCACCTGGGACCGGTCGGCCAGGCAGAAATCCTTGTTGACCCGGAACTTCTTGATGCAGGAGAAGATGTAGTCCCAGCGGCCGATGTTCAGGCCCGCCGAGTGGTCCTTCAACTCGTACAGGATCTCGTCCATCTCGAACGCCGCGGGGATGGTCTCGATCAGCACCGTGGCCTTGATGGAACCGTGCGGCACGCCGAGCGCCTGCTGGGCAATCGTGAAGATGTCGTTCCACAGCCGCGCCTCGAGGTGGGACTCCATCTTCGGCAGGTAGAAGTACGGTCCCGACCCACGCGCCAGCAGCTCTCTTGCGTTGTGGAAGAAGAACAGCGCGAAGTCGAAGATGCCGCCGGACACCTCGGCGCCGTCGATACGCAGGTGCTTCTCGTTCATGTGCCAGCCGCGCGGGCGCGGCAGCAGCACCGCGGTCTTCTCGTTGAGCGCGTACGACTTCCCGCCCTGGGCGAAGGTGATCGTGCGGCGCACGGCATCGCGCAGGTTCACCTGCCCTTCGATCATCATCTCCCAGCGCGGGCAGTTGGCGTCTTCGAGGTCGGCCATGAAGGTCGACGCGCCGCAGTTGAGCGCGTTGATCACCATCTTGCGGTCGGTCGGCCCGGTGATCTCGACGCGCCGGTCGAGAAGGTCTGCCGGCTGGGGGGCGATGCTCCAGTTTCCTTCGCGGATCGCCTTCGTCTCGGGCAGGAAGTCGGGCAGCACCCCGGCGTCGAATTCCTTCTGGCGCGCGTCGCGCTTCGCGAGCAGCTCCTGCCGGCGCGACTCGAAGCTGCGATGCAGTTTCGCGACGAACGCGAGCGCGTCTGGCGAGAGTATGGTCTCGAACCCGGGCAGGATCGGGCCACGAATCTCGATGCCTGCGGGGACCTGTATGCTCATGGACGGACTCGCGTGTCGGTTGGTCGAGAAAAAAGACATCACAGCCTAGCTGAGCGCCAGGCCAGTTGCAACGCGCCCGGGATGTCCGGACGATCCCGGCTCAGCCAGCCGCCGGCGCCTTCTCCTCGAGCCCGAGTTCCTGGATCTTGCGCGTCAAGGTGTTGCGTCCGAGGCCGAGCAGCGTCGCTGCCTCGATCCGCCGTCCCCCGGTGTGCTGCAGCGCCTTGACGATCAGCGTGCGTTCGAAATCGCGCGACAGCTGGTCGATGATCCCCTGCTCGCCACGGCCGAACGACTGCTCCACCTCGCGCTCGAGCGCGAGCAGCCAGTTCTGCTCGGCGCTGGCTGTCGTCTCGCCGCGCAGCTCCGGCGGCAGGTCGTTCACCTCGACATTCATGCCGGGCGCCATCACGCTCAGCCAGTGGCAGAGGTTCTCGAGCTGGCGCACGTTGCCGGGGAGGTCCTGCGCGGACAGGTGGCGCAGCGCGGCTTCTGACAGCCGCTTCGGTTCCACGCCCAGTTCGCGCGCGCTCTTCAGCAGGAAGAACCTGGCGAGCAGCGGGATGTCCTCGCGCCGCTCGCGCATCGGCGGCAGCCGCAGGCGGATCACGTTCAGCCGATGGTAGAGGTCTTCCCGGAACAGGCCCTGCTTCACGCGCTGCTCGAGGTCCTGGTGGGTCGCGGCGATCACGCGTACGTTCGCCTTGATCGGCTGGTGCCCGCCGACGCGGTAGAACTGCCCGTCGGACAGCACGCGCAGCAGGCGCGTCTGCAGTTCCGCCGGCATGTCGCCGATCTCGTCGAGGAACAGCGTGCCGGCATCGGCCTGCTCGAAGCGGCCACGGCGCATTGCCTGCGCGCCGGTGAACGATCCGCGCTCGTGGCCGAACAGTTCGGACTCCAGCAGGTCCTTCGGGATCGCCGCGGTATTGATCGCGATGAACGGCTTGGTGGAGCGCGGGCTGTGCCGGTGCAGGGCCCGCGCGACCAGCTCCTTGCCGCTACCCGACTCGCCGGTGATCAGCACCGTGGCATGCGACTGCGAGAGGCGGCCGATCGCGCGGAACACCTCCTGCATCGACGGCGCCTGCCCGAGGATTTCTGGCGTGGAAGTGGTCTCTTCGGTGCTCTCGGTCTGCCGCACGCTCTCGTCGATCGCGCGCCGGATCAGTTCGACCGCGTGGTTGACGTCGAACGGCTTGGGCAGGTATTCGAACGCGCCGCCCTGGAACGCCGCCACCGCACTCTCCAGGTCCGAGTAGGCAGTCATCACGATCACCGGCACTTCGGGATGCTCGGCCTTGATCCGCTGCAGCAGGTCGAGCCCCGACGCACCCGGCATCCGGATGTCGCTGACCACCACCTGCGGGACGGAGCTGTTCAGCGCGGTGAGCGCGTCCTGCGCGGAGGCGAAACTCTTGTACTCGATGCTCTCGCGCGTGAGCGCCTTCTCGAACACCCAGCGGATCGACTTGTCGTCATCGATGACCCAGACAGATTTCATGGTCTCTTCACTTGGCTGCATTGGAATGGGATAGGCCCGACGGATCCCCGCGCGGCCCTGTGCCGCCTTCGTCGCCGAGCGGAAGGGTCACGGAGAAGCAGGTGCGGCCGGGCGCGCTGTCGAATTCGATGGTGCCGCAGTGCTGGCTGACGAAGGTCTGGGCAAGCGTGAGGCCGAGCCCGCTGCCGCCCTCGCGCGCCGACACCAGCGGATAGAACACACGCTCGCGTACCGACTCCGGGATGCCCGGGCCGTTGTCGATCACCTGCAGCGTGATCGCCTGCCGATAGCGACGGCGCGCCAGCGTCACCGAACGCGCGATGCGCGTACGCAGCACGATCTGGCCCTGCCCGCTCATCGCCTGCGCGGCGTTGCGCACGATGTTCAGCACCGCCTGCAGGATCTGCTCGCGGTCGCCGGTGAGCAGCGGCAGACTGGTGTCGTAGTCGCGTTTCACCACGAGCCCGTCGGGATACTCGGCGAGCATCACGCTGCGTACCCGCTCGATCACCTCGTGGATGTTCAGAGCACCCACCTGCGGCAGGCGATGCGGCGTGAGCATGCGGTCCATCAGCGACTGCAGACGGTCGGCCTCGTGCATCACCACGCGCGTGTACTCGCGCAGGTCCGCGCGGTCGAGCTCCGCGTCGAGCAGCTGCGCGGCGCCCCGGATGCCGCCGAGCGGATTGCGGATCTCGTGCGCCAGGTTCCGCACCAGTTCGCGGTTGGCCTGCGTCTGGTCGAGGATGCGTTCCTCGCGCGCCGCCTTGATCTGCTGGGTGATCGGACGCATTTCGAGCAGGTAGCCCACGTCGCTCGAAGCTTCCCCCGGCAGGTCCACCGGCATCACCGAGCAGATCAGGTGGTGCCGGTCCGCGCGGCCCACCGCACTGAGCTTCACGTCGTAGTCGGAATACCCTGCATTGTTCGTGCGAGCGGAATCGAGCGCGGCAGCCAGCGCCTCGTCGCGGGTGAACACATCATCGAGTGCCTGTTGCAGCATCAGGTTGCGCGACAACCCGAACAGGTTCTCCGCGGCCGGGTTGGCGTAGCGAATGACGAATTGCTCGTCGACGATCAGCACTGCCGTGACGAGCATCTCGAGGCCTGCGAAGGCTGCGCCCGCGCGAAACGATCCGAGCGTCGAGTGCGCTTCGCTCACGGGACCGCCAATGCGTTTCTGGATTGACGTCCGCATGCCGTCATGGTCAGCAAGAAGCGAGCCATGGCAAAGGGGCACCATCCGGGCCGCCGCGCTGCCGCAGGGCCAGCCACGCCTACTTCATGACGGCGAGCTGGCGCTGGATCTCGGCGATGTTGCGTTCGTGCCTCGAAACGGCGTTCTGCAATTCGCGCAGACGGGGATCCGGTCGATCGGCGCTGGCAGGTCCCAGCGCGGCGATCTGCCGGCGTGCATCCTCGAGCAGCCGCTGCTCGCTCGACAGTTCGCGCTCGACGATCTGTCGTGCCTTCAGGTCCCGATCGCGCTGCTCGCTGCGCTCGACGCGCGGGAAGTTCTCCGGCCCGGGATTGCCGCGCGGCGTAGCGGCAGGCGATTCCGTGCGCGGACGTGCGGTGCCCGCTCCGGGCGGCGATGCACCGGCGCCTGGAGCGGCCCGCTGCGCCGACCCGCCCCCCGGCGTCTCCCGGTAGAGCAGGGTGCATTCCTTGAACCTGCGCGACGGACTGTCGGTGAACGTGACCAGGCCGTCGGTGTCGATGCACCGATGGATGTCGGCCCTCGCCATCGCGGGCAGCCACAGCGGTATGGCGACAAGCACCATCGTCAACATCGCCGCCCGCCGGGTCGTCCCCGGCGCAGGGGCGCTGGAATGCCATCTCATCCGGAAATCCCGATCGCGCAGCGCAAATGCGCAGCCGGGCGGAGTCTAGATGACGCGGTGGGCAACCGCAACGAGCCATCGTACCCCCCTCAGTACAACGGGGCGAGTCGCCTCGCCCCGTGCACGCTCGAACTGCCTGCAGGAAGGACCCGGTCAGCAGCTGTAGTACATCTGGAACTCGACCGGGTGCGTCGTCATGCGGAAGGTGGTCACTTCTTCCATCTTCAGCGCGATGTACGCATCGATCATGTCGTTCGAGAACACGCCGCCCCGGGTCAGGAACTCGCGGTCCTTGTCGAGGTAGTCGAGCGCCTGGTCGAGCGACGAGCACACCGACGGCACGTTCTTCGCCTCTTCCGGCTCGAGGTCGTACAGGTTCTTGTCGATCGGGTCGCCCGGGTGGATCTTGTTCTGCACGCCATCGAGGCCGGCCATCATCATCGCCGCGAATGCCAGGTACGGGTTGGCGGTCGGATCCGGGAAGCGCACCTCGATGCGGCGGCCTTTCGGGTTCGACACGTACGGGATGCGGATCGATGCGGAACGGTTGCGGGCCGAATAGGCCAGGTGCACCGGCGCCTCGAAGCCGGGGACGAGGCGCTTGTACGAGTTCGTGCCCGGATTGGTGATCGCGTTCAGCGCACGGGCGTGCTTGATGATGCCGCCGATGTAGTACAGCGCGAACTCGGACAGGCCTGCGTAGCCGTTGCCGGCGAACAGGTTGATGCCGTCCTTCCAGATGGACTGGTGGACATGCATGCCCGAGCCGTTGTCGCCGACGACCGGCTTCGGCATGAACGTGGCGGTCTTGCCGTAGCCATGCGCGACGTTGTGCACGGTGTACTTGAGGATCTGGATCCAGTCGGCGCGCTGGACCAGCGGGGCGAACTTGGTGCCGATCTCGCACTGGCCGGGAGCCGCGACTTCATGGTGATGCACTTCGACTTCGACGCCCTGCTCTTCGAGCGCCAGGCACATCGCCGAACGCAGATCCTGCAGCGAGTCGACCGGGGGAACCGGGAAATACCCGCCCTTGACCGCCGGGCGGTGGGCCCGGTTGCCACCTTCGAACTCATGGCCGCTGGCCCACGGTGCTTCTTCGGACACGACCTTGCACATGGCACCGGCCATGTCGACATGCCAGGTGACCGAGTCGAACACGAAGAATTCGGGTTCGGGACCGAAGTAGGCGACATCGCCGATGCCCGTCGACTTCAGGTACGACTCGGCGCGCTTGGCGAGCGAACGCGGATCGCGGTCGTAACCCTTGCCATCGGAAGGCTCGATCACGTCGCAGGTGACGATCAGGGTCGGTTCGTCGGTGAACGGGTCCATGCGGGCGGTGGACGCATCGGGCATCAGCAGCATGTCGGACGCCTGGATGCCCTTCCAGCCGGCGATCGACGAGCCGTCGAAGGCATGGCCGTCATCGAACTTGGCGAGGTCGACCGTGTGCGACGGCACCGAGACGTGCTGTTCCTTGCCGCGGAAGTCGGTGAAGCGGTAGTCCACGAACTTCACATCGTGGTCTTTGATCATTTTCAGTACGTCATCGGCAGTGGCCATGGTTCTCCTCGTTTCCTCGTCGTCGCTTGCAGCATGAAGTGAGTGTGATACGAAATGCGCGTGCGGCAGATGTGTGGCTGCGGGATACCCTCGCAGCATGAAGCGTGCCAAACCCGATCCGCATTGAAATCATTTCAAAACAGGGCATTAACGCCCGGGCGCTATGCTCGCGCATGGCAACCGCATCATAACGGTGCGCCGGCGTCGATTATGCACGCTTCTGGTGCATTGAATTCGCTGCAGGGCCGGGCGAGCCGGTACCGGGACGGTCGGCAGCCCTTCCTGCACCGAAATCGACCGGAGTAGACTGCGCGAAGCCGCGGCCCGATGACCGCCGCGGGACCTTCCCTCGGAGCAACCCATGACCCTTCCAACCATCGATGCGCTGCGCGAGCGGGCACGCGAGCGTGCCCGCGCACTGGACGTCCCGTACGCCGGTTGCCTGGAACCCGCCGAAGCCTGGATGCTCCTCCAGCATGATGCCGTGGCACGGCTGGTCGACGTCCGGTCGCGCGCGGAATGGGAGTTCGTCGGCCGCGTCCCGGGCGCGGTCGAGATCGAGTGGAAGAGCTGGCCGGGAATGGTCCCCAATGCAGCCTTCCTCGACACGCTGGCCGGGAAGGTCGACCGCACCGCGCCGCTGCTGTTCCTCTGCCGCAGCGGCGGACGTTCGCACGATGCCGCGCTGGCAGCCACCGCGGCCGGATTCACCGCCTGCTACAACGTGCTGCAGGGATTCGAGGGGGACCGCGACGATGCGGCACACCGCAACACCCTGGGCGGCTGGCGCGCCGCGGGGCTGCCCTGGAGCCAGGGCTGAGGAACACGGGCAACGCCGGGCACCCTGGCCGTCGCTACAGGAAGTACCACAGCACGACCAGTCCGAGCGCGATCCGGTACCAGCCGAACGGCGCGAAGCTGTGCCGCGAGACGTAGGCAAGCAGCGCCTGCACCGTCACCAGCGCCGTGATGAACGCCGCCACGAAGCCTGCGGCGAACGCACCGGCGTCGTCCCAGGACAGGATGGCGGCATTCTTGTAGAGGTCATAGGTCACCGCGGCGGCCATCGTCGGCATCGCGAGGAAGAACGAGAAGCGGGTCGCGGTCTCGCGCGACAACCCGACCAGCATGCCGCCGATGATCGTCGACCCGGCGCGCGAGGCGCCGGGGAACAGTGCGACGCACTGGCAGAGCCCGACCTTCAGCGCATCGAGCCAGGTGAGATCGTCGATGTCGCGCACGCGCGGCTGGCGCGGCCGTGACTCCACCCACAGGATGACCACGCCGCCGACGATCAGCGCAACGGCCACCGTGACCGGCGAGAACAGATAGGTCTTGATCACGCCGTGCAGCACCGCGCCCATCACCATGGCCGGAATGAACGCGATCAGCACGTTGGCCACGAACCGGCGCGCCGACGGATCGCGGCCCAGGCCAGCGGTCACTTCGAACAGCTTGTCGCGATAGGCCACGCACACCGCCAGGATGGCGCCCAACTGGATGAAGATCGCAAACGCCTTGCCGCGGGCATCGTTCAAGCCGAACATGTCCTGGGCGATGATGAGGTGGCCGGTACTCGAGACAGGCAGGAACTCGGTGAGTCCTTCGAGGACGCCCAGCATGACCGCATGCCACAGACCAAGAAATTCCACCGTCGACCACTCCCTGAATTCAACCGGGGGCGCGACGGCGTCGGCGACGCCGTCGGCTGAGGGAATGGTACACAAGGGGGGCTGGTCTTCCCGGTCGGGCGCGGTTACAATGAATCGTGTCCGAGGAATCCTTCCGGACCACACCAACAACATGCGGTGATCGAACTGCTCCCGCGTCGCCAGTCCGAACGGCGTGCGTGCAGTGCGAAACACGCGGAAGACCCCGCAGTCGAAGCAGCGTCCGCTGCGGGTTTGCAATTCGCTGTCCAACCTCAGAAACGCGGTACGCCGAAACCCGCCCGGCGATCCCGCCTGATCGCGCCCACGAACTGGGCGCATCGAACCCTCCAACGCAGTCCTTCGCCACTCTGCCTGCCTTGCCGGGCAGGCGCCGGACGACTGTACCGAGACGACCACGGAACGAACGGATCAACTGCATGGCATTGGTGCTCAAGCTGTTGCGAGCGAATTTTCGCGATCGGGACTGGCAGCGCGGCCAGGGATACCAGCGAACCCGGCGCGTCACGCGCTGTGAGGTCACCCAGGGCGACGATGGCCATGCGGCCATCGACTCCGAGGTCCACGGTTCGGCATCGAACACCTACCAGCAACAGGTCAGGATCACGCTCGAGAACGGCAAGCTCCTGGTCGCCGGACAGTGCACCTGCCCGGTCGGCCAGAACTGCAAGCATGTGGCTGCCGTCTGCATGCACGCGGCCCGCCAACTCGCCCAGAGCTTCGGTCTGCCTGGCCGTGCCGACCGGATCGCCGCGATGCTGCCCGGCGCGGGCGCCGACGAGGCGGGCTTCGACGTCGACCTGTCGCTGGCCGGCATGGTTGCTGGCGCGGGTGTACCGGCACCTGGAACGCAACCGGGTGCCCTGGCCGGTACGCCGCCCGGATCGCAGGCACCGGCCCAGCGCGAACCTGCGTCGCCGCGCGACAGCGCCGCGCGCGAGGCACAACGCGAGGCACAGCGCGAGGCACAGCGCGAACAGCGCGAGATGCAACGCGAAACCCAGCGCCATGGCGGCAACAGCAAGGAGTCCGCAACCGACGTGCGGCTATGGCTCGACCGCCTGACCCATACCCACGAGGCCAGCCTCGGCGAATCCAACGGCTACCCGCCCCAGGTGCGCGAGCGCATCGTCTATACGCTCGCGCCCAGCTTCGTCCCGGGCGGACGCACCGCGCTGCTGCGAGCATTCCAGCTGCGCTTCAAGAAGGACGGTGGCCGGGCCAAGCCGACGCCTTATCCGCTCGCCCAGCTCGCGGTCAGCGATGCCCGCTTCGTGCTCGGCATCGACCGCGAGATCGGCCGGCTGGCACCCGGACGCGGTCCTGCGGCACAGGGCGTACGCCTCGACGAACACGACAGCGCGGCGCTGCTGCGCTGGCTGATGGCCACCCGCCGTTGCTACTGGGAGCAGGCCGGGCGCGGCCCTGCGCTGCGCCCGGGCCCCGCGCGCAAGGGCACGATCAGCTGGGAGGCCGATGCCGCCGGCGTCCAGGAATGCCTGATCACGGTCGAGCCGCCGGCACCGGTGCTGCCGCTGACGCCGCCGCAGTACGTCGACCTGAAGACCGGCGAATGCGGCCCGATCGACTGTGGCGTACCCGACGAGTTGTCGGGTGCCCTCGCGCAGGCGCCACGCATTTCGCCCGAGACGGTGGCACTGGTCTCCGAGACGCTGTCGAACGTGGTGAATGGCCACGCAGTGCCCCTGCCGGCCGCCATCGAGGTGCGGCCTCCGCCCGACCTCACGCCGACGCCGGTGCTTACCCTGATCAGCCTGTCGCAGCCGACCACACGCCTGCGCCAGGGCGGCGAATTCCACTGTGCGCGCCTGACCTTCCGCTACGGCCCGGAACTGAACGGCACGCACGCCGGCAGCGGCGCGAATGCGCGGCTGGACAGCGGACGACCCAGCGGGCGCAGCGGTGCCACCCGCGGCCGCGGTGACCCACGCCGGACCGCACCGCTGAATCCGGCATTCGAGAAAGCCACCGCCGCGCAGATGCGCCAGGCCGGCTTCATCTCGGCAGAGAAGGCCTACGGTCCGATCCTGCCGTCGAAGCTGCGCAAGAGCTTCGCGCTGCCGCGCGACGCCGACTGGATCGAAGCGATGAAGAACCACCTGCCGCGCTGGCGCGAGGAAGGCTGGCAGATCACGATGGAGTCCGGCTTCGCCTACGACCTGGTCGAGGTCGACGAGTGGTACGGCGAAATCGAGGAAGGCCGCCCGGGCCAGGACTGGTTCGGGCTCGACCTCGGCATCGAGGTGGCCGGCGAGCGCTTCTCGCTGGTCGACCTGCTGCTCAAGGCGCTGCGCGAGCACGGCCCGAACTTCTTCGAGCCGGTCGACGAGAGCGATGCCGGCAAGCCGATCCTGCTGCCGCTGCCCAACGGCCGGCGCGTGATGCTGCCGCGCGAGCGGCTGACCGCCATCGTCGCGCTGCTGCAGGGGCTGTTCGGTGCCGGGGATTCCAATCTGCCCCCGAAGACGCTGTCGCGCTATGACGTGGGTCGCCTCGCCGCGCTCGACTCGGCGCTGGCGCTGCGCTGGCATGGCGGCGAGCGGTTGCGCGAGATCGCCTCGCGCCTGGCTGGCTTCCGCGGCGTCGAGACGGTCGAACCGCCGAAGGGCATGAACGCGACCCTGCGCGGCTACCAGCAGGACGGTGTCGGCTGGCTGCAGTCGCTGCGCGAATACGGGCTGGCCGGCGTGCTCGCCGACGACATGGGCCTGGGCAAGACCCTGCAGACGATCGCCCACCTGCTGATCGAGAAGGAAGCTGGCCGCCTGACCGAACCGGCACTGGTAGTCGCGCCGACCAGCGTCATCCACAACTGGGCGGCCGAGATGAAGAAGTTCGCGCCGTCGATGAAGGTGCTGGTCCTGCACGGCAAGGACCGCGCGGAGGATTTCGACAAGATCAAGTCGTCCGACCTGGTGATCACCAGCTATGCGCTGTTGCCGCGCGACGAAGAGGTGCTGCAGAAGCAGCACTGGCACATCGTCGTGCTCGACGAGGCTCAGAACATCAAGAACGCGAAGACCAAGGCGGCCATCTCCGCCTGCGCCCTGGAGTCGAGCCACCGGTTGTGCCTGTCGGGCACGCCGCTGGAGAACAACCTGGGCGAACTGTGGTCGCTGTTCCGTTTCCTGATGCCGGGCTTCCTGGGCGACGAGGCGAAGTTCAAGGTCGCCTACCGTACGCCGATCGAGACGCACGGCGATGGCGAGCGCGCGGCACTGCTGGTGAGCCGGGTGCGGCCGTTCCTGCTGCGCCGGACCAAGGACCAGGTGGCTTCCGAACTGCCGCCGAAGACCGAGGTCGTGCGCGAAGTCGAGTTCCAGCCGGTGCAACGCGACCTGTACGAGACGGTACGCGCCGCGATGGACAAGCGGGTGCGCGACGAGATCGGCAAGGTCGGCATGGCCAAGAGCCGCATCGTCGTGCTCGACGCGCTGCTCAAGCTGCGCCAGGTCTGCTGCGATCCGCGCCTGGTCTCGGCCAAGGGTGGCGGGTCGGCGCTGGCAAAGGAGGACGTCGGCATCGAGCAGTCGGCCAAGCTCGCCACGCTGATGGAGATGATCGAGGAGCTGATGAACGAACGCCGTCATGTGCTGGTGTTCTCGCAGTTCACCAGCATGCTCGAGCTGATCGAGGCGGAACTGGCGGCGCGCAACTACAAGTGGGCCAAGCTCACCGGCGAGACCGTCGACCGTCAGGCCGAGGTCGAGAAATTCCAGGGCGGCAAGGTGCCGATCTTCCTGCTCTCGCTCAAGGCGGGCGGCGTCGGCCTGAACCTGACCGCGGCCGACACTGTCATCCACTACGACCCCTGGTGGAACCCGGCGGCCGAGAACCAGGCTACCGACCGGGCACATCGCATCGGGCAGGACAAGCCGATCTTCGTCTACAAGCTGATCGCCGCGAACTCGGTCGAACAGAAGATCATGGACATGCAGAAGAAGAAGGGCGACCTGGCGGCGATGATGCTCGACGGCGCCGACGCCGGCTGGAAGGCGCTGACGTCGGACGACCTGGTTTCGCTGTTCAGCTGACCGGGCTGATGACCCAGGACACCACCCGCCGGGTACGTTTTCGCAACGCGTAGCTGTGTCATGAACGAGTTGATAGACTCTCGTTCGAATCGTCGTGGACTGCTCGGTCAGCATTGTCGGCTGCAGAAATCGACATGGCGATGACCTGGCTGCACGCCCCACTCTCTGCCCAACGAGGCTTCACCGATGCGTTTCCCTGCCCCGATGATTGCCGTCCCGGTCGCCATGGGTAAACGCAGCGCTGAACGCGGACCCGATCGCCGGCGCACTGACGCTCCGTCCATCGAGGCCAGGCTTGCGGCAGTGGTCCGACGCTTCGCAGCGTGCGCACTGCTGCTCGGCGTCGCGGCATGCGACAAGCCCGCAGCACCGTCCGCACCGCCGGTGCCCGAGGTCGGTGTGATGCAGGTCAGCAGCCGCACCACGCCGCTCACCGCCGATCTGGTCGCCGACATCCGCGCCTATCGCGAGGTGGAACTGCGCCCGCGCGTCAGCGGCATCATCGAAAAACAGCTGTTCCAGCCGGGGCAGCTCGTGCGCGAGGGCCAGACGCTGTTCGTCATCGACGCGCGGTCGCTCGATTCGGCAGTGGCCGACGCGCAGGCGAAACTGGTCGAAGCAGAGGCGCAGCTCGATCGTGCGAAGCAGGATGTCGCGCGCTACGAGCCGCTGCTGGTGGACGACGCCATCCCGCGGCAGACCTACGACCAGGCGGTATCGGCGGTCAAGCAGGCGGCATCGGTCGTCGATTCACGCAGGGAAGGCGTCACCCGTGCACGCATCGATCGCAGCTATGCCGAGGTGAAGGCACCGGTGAGCGGTCAGATCGGCCTGCAGAAGGTCGAGGTCGGCGGCCTCGCAAGCGCCGGACAGACAGTCCTTGCAGTCGTGTCGACGCTCGATCCGGTATTTGCCTATGTGAGCGTGCCCGAGGCGGAGTACCTCGCCTTCGCGCGCCGGATCGCAGCTAACCAGCCAGACGAGCGGCTGCGCAGGCAGCTGCCGGTCGAACTCATCCTGTCCGACGGCTCGAAGTACGAGCAGACCGGCCGCTTCGACTTCGCCGACCGCGAGGTGAACTCCACGACCGGCACGCTCACGCTGCGCGCAGTCTTCGCCAACCCCGGCGATCTCCTGCGCCCGGGCATGACCGGCCGGGTGCGCGTCGTCTACGAGGTGGCGAAAGACGCGATCGTCATCCCGCAGAAGGCAGTATCGGAGTTGCTTGGTCGGGCGTTCGTCAGCGTGGTGCTTGCCGACGGCAAGGTCGAGCAGCGGCCGGTCGTTACCGGCGATCGTATCGGGGATCAGTGGCTGATCCGCGAAGGCCTGAAGGCGGGCGACAACGTGATCGTCGAGGGGTTGCAGAGGGCGCGTCCAGGCAGCACCGTGAAGCCGATGCCGCTGGCGGCGGCCGGTGGTGCTGGTGCGGCCGCGCCGGGTGCGGCTGCGACCGCCGCGAAGAAGTAGCGCCGCCATGGTCCGTGTCTTCATCGACCGCCCGGTCCTCGCGATCGTGATCGCGCTGGTCATGACCATCGCCGGCGCGGTCGCCGGCCTGAGCCTGCCGATCGCACAGTTCCCGCAGATCACGCTGCCGACGATCCGCGTCAGTGCAGCCTACCCCGGCGCGAACGCCGAGGTGGTCGAGCGCGCGGTGTCGCAGGCGATCGAGAAGCAGGTCAACGGCGTCGAGGGCATGCTGTACATGTCCTCGAGTGCGGCCGGCAACGGTGCCTATGCCCTCGACGTGACCTTCGGCCTCGATCGCAACGCCGACATCGCCGCGGTGCAGGTGCAGAACCGGGTATCGCAGGCCAATGCGCAGTTGCCGTCCGAGGTGCTGTCGGCGGGCCTGTCGACGACCAAGAGCACGCCCGACGTGCTGATGTACGTGGCGCTGTTCTCGCCCAACGGCACCTACGACGAGCTGTTCGTCAACAATTACCTGTCGATCAACGTCGTCGAGGCGATCAAGCGGATCAAGGGCGTCGGCACCGTGCAGGTGTTCGGGTCGGAGTTCGGCATGCGCATCTGGCTGCGCCCCGACCGGATGTCGCGCCTGGGCATCACGCCGGCAGACGTCTACCGCGCGGTGCAGGAGCAGAACGTGCAGGCACCGGCAGGCCAGATCGGCGCCCAGCCGTCGCCGCCGTCGCAGCAGTTCCAGTACGGCCTGCAGGTGCGCGGGCAGCTCGAGCAGGCCGACGAGTTCGCCAACATCATCATCCGCGCGCAACCCGACGGCTCGGTGATCCGGGTGAAGGACATCGGGCGGGTCGAGCTGGGCTCGAAGGATTACTTCTTCAGCACGCGCTACAACGGCAGGCCGGCCACCGCGTTCTCGATCAGCCTGACACCGGACGCGAGCGCGATCGAGACCTCGGCGCTGATCAAGGCGCAGCTGCAGGAACTGGCCTCCGCCTATCCGGCGGACCTCGCGCACGAGATCGTGATCGACAACACGATCTTCGTGAAGGCCTCGCTGGAAGAGGTGGTGCACACGTTCGTGGAGGCGCTGCTGCTGGTGCTGGTCGTCGTGTTCCTGTTCCTGCAGAGCTGGCGTGCGACGGTGATCCCGATGATCGCAGTGCCGGTGTCGCTGGTGGCGACGTTCGCGGCGTTCGTGCTGCTCGGCTTCACCATCAACACGCTCACCCTGTTCGGCATGGTGCTGGCGATCGGCATCGTCGTCGATGACGCGATCGTGGTGGTCGAAGCAGTCGAGCACCACATGCACGCCAACGGACTGTCGCCGCGCGACGCGACGATCAAGGCGATGGAGGAAGTGACCGGCCCGGTGATCGCGATCGCGCTGATCCTGGCGGCGGTGTTCGTGCCGGTAGGCTTCCTCGGGGGTATCGCCGGCGTCATGTACCAGCAGTTCGCGATCACCGTCGCCGTATCGACGCTGCTCTCGGCGGTAGTCGCATTGACGCTGACTCCGGCGCTGTGCGCGCTCCTGCTGCAGCCGAAAGACCACCACGCAAAGCCCGGCCTGCTCGGGCGCTTCTTCAACGGCTTCAACACCGTGTTCAACGCGATCACCGAGCGTTATGGTGCCGGTGTCGCGCGTGCGATCCGCTCCAGCGTGCTCGTGCTGCTGGTGCTCGGCATACTCATCGGCACCGCAGTCGCGCTGATGCAGAAGGTGCCTGGCGGCTTCGTGCCACCGGAAGACCAGGGGTACTTCTTCGCCGCGGTGCAGCTGCCGCCGGCGGCATCGCTCAACCGCACCCTTGCGGTGACGGCCGACCTGCAGAAGCTGATCGATGCGACGCCGGGCGCCGAACGCTCGCTGATCATCAACGGCTACAACCTGCTCACCGGCAGCGTGCAGTCCGACAGCGCGCTGGTGGTGATCGCGCTCAAGCCGTGGGAAGAGCGTACGACGCCGGAACTCGGCCTGCGCAGCATCATCCGCGATTTCTACACACGGGCGCAGGGGCTGCGCGACGCTACCGTGCTGCCGTTCAACCCGCCGCCGATCCCCGGCATGGGCGCGACCGGCGGCTTCTCGTTCAAGCTGCAGGACCGTGCCGGTAACACACCGCAGGACCTGGCGCGCGTTGCACAGGAATTCACCGATGCCGCGCGCAAGCGGCCCGAGATCGGCAGCATCTATTCGAAGTTCGATCCGCGCACGCCGGCGATCCGCCTGGAGATCGACCGCGAGAAGGCGAAGAAGCTCGGCGTACCGATCAACGACATCTCGACCGCGCTGCAGACCTTCCTCGGCGGCGTCAACGTCAACGAGTTCTCGCGCTTCGGCCGCAACTTCAAGGTGTCGCTGCAGGCCGAGCCAGAGTTCCGTGCCGACATCAAGTCGCTCGGCCTGATGTACGTGCGCAACCAGAAGGGCGAGATGGTGCCGCTGTCGACGCTGATCGTGCCGTCGCCGATCAGTGCACCGACGGTGATACAGCGCTACAACCTGTTCCGTACCGCCGACATCGGCGGCGATGCGGCACCGGGCTACAGCTCGGGGCAGGCGCTTGCCGCGCTCGAGCAGGTAGCCCGCGAGGTGCTGCCCACCGGCTATGGCTTCGAGTGGTCCGGCATCAGCCTGCAGGAGAAGGCTTCGGCCGGGCAGGCGCCGGTCGTCTTCGCCTTCGCGATCGTGTTCGTGTTCCTGTTCCTCGCCGCACTGTACGAAAGCTGGACGGTGCCGTTCGCGGTGCTGTTCGCGGTGCCGCTGGGCATATTCGGCGCGATGCTCGGCCTGTTCCTGACCGGGCTCACAAACAACATCTATGCGCAGATCGGCATCGTGCTGCTGATCGGCCTCGCGGCGAAGAACGCGATCCTGATCATCGAGTTCGCAAAGATGCGCCGCGACCAGGGCGCAGATCCGGTCAGCGCGGCGATCGAGGCCTCGAAGCTGCGGCTGCGGCCGATCATCATGACCTCGTTTGCGTTCATCCTGGGGGTGGTTCCGCTGATCCTCTCCAGCGGTGCGGGTGCGGCGTCGCGCGTATCGATGGGCATCACCGTGTTCAGCGGGATGCTCGCCGCGACGCTGCTGGCGATCTTCTTCGTGCCGGTGCTGTATGTCACCGTCGAGCGGCTGGTCGCGCGCTTCGGCGGCAAGCGCCGGGCAGGCGGCGCGGCGACCGCGCTGCCCGCCGGTGCACAACGCGGAGCCTCTGAATGATGCGTGCCCCAGGCGCGGTCGCACTCGCGATGTTGCTCACTGTCGCGGGATGCAAGGTCGTCGGCGACGATTACGCGCGTCCCGCGGTCGACGTTCCCGGCGCCTTCCGTGGACCCGCTGCGGCAGGCGACTCCCTGGGCGAGGCCGACTGGCGCAACGTGTTCACCGACGCGCAACTGCAGGCGCTGGTCGAGCAGGTGCTCGCCGGCAACCTCGACCTGCAGTCCGCGGCAGCGCGCGTGCGCGAGGCGCAGGCAACCCTCGCGCTGGTGCGTTCAGAGCGCCTGCCGCAGGCATCATTGGGGCTGAGCACGCAGGTGGTTCCACGCAACCCGGGCGACGCGCTCACTTCGCGTTTCCTCGCGGCGGGTCTGCTGTCCTGGGAGATCGATCTCTGGGGCCGCATCGAGCGCCGGGTCGAGGCGAGCGGAGCGGATCTCGCCGGACAGCGCGCAGCGGCGGCGGGCGCGAGCGTGTCGCTGGTGGCCGAGACCGCCAGCCGTTACTTCGAACTGGGCGGCGCGCGCGAGGTACTCGACGCCACCGAACGCAGCGCGCAACTGCAGCGCGATGCACTGCGCCTGATGCAGAGGCGCAACAAGGCCGGCATCGTGTCGGCAGCGGAAGTGCGGCAGGCCGAAGGACAGCTCGCCTCCACCGAGGCCCGGCTGCCCTCGATCCAGCGCCAGATTGCGGCACTCGAGAACGTGCTGGCGCTTCTGCAGGGACGTCCGCCCGGTCCGGGCCCCGCGCTGCCTGCGGTTCTTCAGTTGCCCGCGGCACTGCCGGCGGGGCTGCCGTCGTCGATGCTCGAACGGCGGCCGGACCTGCGCCAGTCGGAGCAGCGGATGGTGGCGGCCAATGCGCGCGTGGGCGAGGCGAAGGCGCTGTTCCTGCCCAGCCTCTCGATCACTGGTGCCTTCGGTGCGATCAGCGGCCAGCTCGACCAGTTTTTGCGGGGTGGCACGCAGGACGTGGCCTCGCTGGGCCCGAACGTCTCGCAGGCGCTCTATGCGGGCGGTGCGCTGGTGGCAAACCGCGATGCGGCTGTCGCGCGCAGCGAGCAGGCCGTGCTCGCCTATCGCTCGGCCGTGCTCAATGCACTGCGCGAGGTGGCAGATGCACTGACCGCCTACGACCGCAGCGGCGCGGAATTCGAACAGCAGGCCAGGCGCGCAACCGCAACCCGAGAGGCGCTGCGCCTGGCCGACCGACGCTTTGCTGCTGGCGTGGTCAGCTACCTCGAAGTACTCGATGCACAGCGGCAGCTGCTCTCTGCCGAGACCGAACTGGTCAATTCGAAGCTCAATCGCCAGCTCGCGCTGGTACAGGCCTATCGCGCGCTCGGCGGAGGTTGGGAGAGTCGCTGACCCGGGCGAGGGATGGCACGGAAGTTCCGTGCCGTCCGTGCCAGCTGAGCTGGCCAGCCTGACAAGTCGTACTCGGGCCGCACAGGATCGTCAGATACGTTTTGGCCCAGGTCGTTGGCGAGTAACTGCAGCAGCGGCTCGCCCGGCGGCGGCCTTGCGCTGTTCTGGCAGTCATACTATCGTCTGCGCGCCGGGAAGCAATTAACCCCCGCGGAGCCCCCATGGACGTACTGGCCGCGACGCTGCGCACACACCCGGAGATCGCAGTTTTTCTCGCGATCGGGCTGGGCTACTGGATCGGCCGTTTCAGCGTGCGCGGCGTAGGCTTCGGCCCGGTCACGGGTTCGCTGATTGCCGGGCTGCTGGTGGGCTACGCGGTCGAGGTCCCCGTGGCCGACACCGCGAAGCAGCTGCTGTTCCTGCTTTTCATGTTCGGGATCGGCTACTCGGCCGGGCCGGGGTTCGTGCGCGGCCTTCGCGATGCGGGCTGGCGCTGGGCGGTGCTGGGCAGCGTGATTCCGCTCGCCGGCCTGCTCACCGCCTGGGCGATGGCGAAACTGCTCGATCTCGAACTGGGCTACGCCGTCGGCATGATGTCGGGCGGCTTGACCGAATCCCCGGTGATCGGCACGGCGAGCGAGGCGATCCGTGCGCTGCCGATCTCGGCGGAGGAGAAGTCGCGGCTGATCGCGCAGATCCCGGTGGCCGACGCCCTCACCTATCTCTTCGGCACGATCGGGGTGATCGTCTTCTGCGGCTATGTCGGCCCGTGGCTGCTGCGGGTGGACCTGCGCGCCGACGCCCGCCGCCTCGAGGCGGCGATGGGCCTGTCGCGCGAGGCGGATGGGGTCGACTCCGGCTGGCGGATGTTCGCGATGCGCGCCTACCGGCTTGAGCCGCGCCATCGGGTGGTCGGGCTTCCGGTGGCCGAGGCCGAGCGCAGCGCGGCACCCGCACGCCTGTTCATCGAGCGCATCCGTCGCGACGGCGAAGTGATCGACGCGCAGCCGGAGACAGTACTGCGCGCGGGCGACGTGGTAGCAGTGATCGCCGCCCGCGAGACCATGGTGCGCCTGCTCGCCGGCGTGGCCGAGGAAGTCCACGACCGCAGGCTGCTCGACGTTCCGGTCGCCACGCGCGACGTGGTGCTCAGCCACGCCTCGGTGGTCGGCCGTTCGGTGGCGGAACTGCGGGCCGAGACCACCGCCTTCCGCGGCGTGTTCCTGCAGGCGATCCGGCGCGCCGGGCGATCGCTGCCGGTCGCGCCACAGACCCGCCTCGAACAGGGCGACGTGATCACGCTGCACGGACTCGCGCCCGCGGTCGATCGTATTGCGAGTCTCGCAGGCGAACCCGCGCGCTCACCGCGCGGGGCCGACTTCGTCGCGCTCGGACTGGCGATCGGCGCCGGGGCGCTGGCCGGCGTGCTGCTCTCGCTCCCGGTCGCCGGGCTGCACATCGCGCTGGGCAGCAGCGTCGCGGTGCTGCTGGTCGGGCTTGCGCTCGGCTGGCGCAACGCGCAGCACCCGGGTTTCGCGCACATCCCGGCCGCGGCGATCGAGTTCATGAAGTCGCTGGGCCTGTCGGCCTTCGTGGCCATGATCGGCCTCAAGGCCGGACCGGTCTTCGTCGACGCGATCCGCGAGATCGGACTGTCCGTGTTCCTGGGCGGCATCGTGGTCACGCTGGTGCCGCAGTTCGTGGGACTGCTGGTCGGGCGCTACCTGCTGCGCATCGAGCCGCTGCTGCTGCTGGGCGCGCTGGCCGGCGCGCAGACCATGACCGCCGCGCTCGCAGCGGTACAGGATCGCTCCGACAGCCCGGTCGCCGTGATCGGCTACTCGAGCACCGTCGCGTTCGGACACATCCTCATCTCCATCGGCGGCACCGTGCTGGTGTGGATGCTGCACGCCGGCTGAGTACTTCGATGCACGAAGATCGCCGCAGGCTCGCGCACGACACGTCCCCGACGACCCGCGCATCGACCGGCGCCGTGATCGCCGAGTGAGCGCGCCTCGCGGCGCGCCCCTCGGCGGTGGCATCACGCGCGGTGGCAGATCTCGGCGCCCTTGGCTCGCAGAACGCCCTTCCTCGTGTAGTTGTCGATGGCAAGGGTCCGGAAGCGAGGCTCCTTGCAGTCGAACTCGAAGAGCATCCGTCCACCCTGCAGCACGTGCGGGGCGGCGCTACGTGGGCGCGGTTTGCGCTCGGGTCGATGGGCTGGGGATACCAGGCGTTGTCACGTCCTGGGGTCCGGTGGGGTAGCGAGGGCGATTGCTGCGTATGCGGGCGCCTGATCCAATAAGCGGCGAAAGCCGCCCGAGCCGGATCACGCAGTTGAAGGCCGAGCACGGGCGTCGCCATGCGCAGATCCCCGCACGCTGTTCGAACGAGCGGCATCGAGAACAGGCGCGCGCCTCCGGGACCGGGACTCACGCGACGCATGCCTGCGACGCTCAGTCGAGGAACGAGTGGCTGCGCCTTGCCGTCACGCTTGCTGCGCTCCAGCATCTGATGCTTCGCATCGAGGCGTTGCGCACAGCGCGACGCTCCCCCCGCAATCAGTAGCACTCGAATATGAAGTGCGGAGGTCATTGTAAAGGCCTTGCTGGCCAGTTGCTTCGCGTAGAGGGCGGGGGTCAGGCCGGTGAACCGGCACTCGTTCAGGCATTCATCGCGAAGGCGCCCGTTGAAGAATTCGACTTACGCGTTCCGGTCCGGCATCCCGGGGTCGATCAGCTTCAGCAAGACCTGGTTGCGGCAGGCCCAGTCGAGCATCGCTTTCCCCGTGGACTCCCTGCCGTTATCGGTGCGCATGACGATCGTTTCACAGGTCGCGTCATCGACGACCGCGAGGCACTCGAGGAATCGCGAGATTGACAGAAGCCCGCCCCGGCGGAGTATCCTGATCCGGGGCGTCGGCAGCCCAACGCACGGAGGAGGGGTCCATGAAGCGACGGGTTCTCTGCGTAGCATCGATGACGGCGGCACTGGCAGCGGGCGCGGTCACAGCGCAGCCCGCCTATCCGGTCAAGCCGGTGCGGCTGGTGGTGGGCTTCGCGCCGGGGGGAAGCGTCGACGTGCTCGGGCGTCTCTTCGCGCAGCGATTCGCCCAGACCATGGGCCAGCAGTTCGTCGTCGACAACCGACCGGGCGCCGGCGCCAATATCGCGGGCGACCTGGTGGCCAAGAGTCCGCCCGACGGCTACACCCTGCTGGTCGGCAATGCCGGAGGGTTGGGCGGCAACCTCGCGATCTACCGGCGCATGCCCTACGACCCGTTCAAGGACCTCACGCCGATCGCGCAGATGGTCACCCAGGGCAACATCCTGATCGTGCATCCGTCCGTGCCCGCGAAGACAGTGAATGAATTCGTCGCCATCGCCCGACGCCGGGCCGGCGCGCTCAATGCGGGGACGGCCGGCAACGGATCGTCCCAGCACTTCACGCTGGCCATGTTCAACGCGCTGGCCAAGGCGCAGATGGAGCATGTGGCCTACAAGGGAGGCGCTCCGGCGATGGCCGATCTCATGGGCGGGCAGATCGACGCGATGTTCCAGACCATCCCCGAGGCGATGCCGTTCATGAAAGACCGTCGCATCCGGCCGATCGCGGTGACCATGGCCACCCGCTCGCCCGCGCTGCCCGACATCCCGACCCTCGCCGAGGCCGGGCTGCCAGGCTACGAGTTCGAGGGTTTCATGGGCCTGGTCGGCCCCGCGAGCCTGCCGCGCGAGATCGTGCAGCGGCTCAACACCGAGGTGAACGCTGCCCTGCAGGACCCGGCCACGCACAACCGGCTACGCGAATACGGCTTCGGGCTGGCGGGCGGAACGCCGGAGCACCTGACGAGCCGCATGCGCTGGTACACCGACCTCAGCCTCAAGACGGCCAAGTGGGCAAACATGCAGCTGGTCGACTGACCTCGCGCGGCTGAGGCGCGTGCGGTAGCGTGGGGCGGCGTCAGCGTGCCGGGACGGGATAAACGGCCTTCCAGTCGTCCTTCATGCTGAGGATCAGCCAACCCCGCTTCGGACCCTCGTCGAGGCCGCGGCGCAGTCTGCCGATATGCGAATCCCGGTCATACGCGAACTCGCGAACCGCATCGTCGTGATGGACGATTGCCGCCAGGCGCGGACCCGTGCCCGCAGTCGTCCACTCCAGCATCTCGAAATCGCCGTCCGAGTTGCCGAAAGCCATGACCGGCCGTCGACCGATGAACTTGTTGATGGCGAGCGGCTTGCCGGCCTTGTCGTCGATGAAATCGAGCTTCGGCTCGCGCACGATCACCGGCTTGCCGTCGCGCAGTTCGTACCTGGTGGCGATGGTCGAGCCGATCACCTGCTCGGGCGGCACACCGTAAACCTCCTCGGCGAACACGCGCATGAACTCGATGCCGCCGCCGGAGACGATATAGGTCTTGAAGCCGTTCGCGCGCAGGTAGGCGAGCAGTTCCAGCATCGGCTGGTAGACAAGCTCGGTGTAGGGACGATTGAGCGTCGGATGACGCGCCGTATTCACCCACTGGCGTACGCTGGCTGCGAATTCATCGGTGGTGGTGCCGGCATGGGTGGCCATGATGAGCTCCATCAGGCCACGCTCACCGGTGGCAGCGACCGCCTTGATGTCACCCTCGAGCACGCCTTGGAACGGCTGCGTGGTCTTCCACTCCGGATGCTTCGGTGCGAGCGCCTTGACCCGATCCATGGCGAACGCCAGCTGGAAGTACACCGGCTGCTCGGACCAGAGCGTCCCGTCGTTGTCGAACACGGCGATACGCTCCGCGGGCGGGACATGGTTGCGGGAGCGCGGGTCGGTGGCGCCCTCCACGAACGCAACGATGCGGGCTTTGGCGGCACCGTCCTTCCAGGACGACAGCCCCTCGGCAGCCTGCGAAGCCGGAACGGCAAGGCCGAGAGTCAAGCCGAGCGACGAAGCCACGGTCGCGCAGAGGGCGCGGAAGGGCGTGTTGCGGATCATGACGATGTTCTCCGAACGACAGGGGCTGAAAAAAGGGCCACATCCTTTTGCAGAATGCGGCCCCATCCACCGGGACTGATGTACCGATCAACTCGTCAGCGACCGGCGCCGTGATCGCCGAGTGAGCACGCCTCGCGGCGCGCCCCTCGGCTGTAGCATCACGCGCGGTGGTAGATCTCGGCGCCCTTGTCCTTGAACTCTTCCGACTTCTCCTGCATGCCCTTCTCCAGCGCTTCGGTCTCCGAGACGCCCAGGGTGGCGGCGTATTCGCGCACGTCCTGGGTGATCTTCATCGAACAGAAGTGCGGGCCGCACATCGAGCAGAAGTGGGCGAGCTTGGCGCCTTCCTGCGGCAGGGTCTCATCGTGGAACGCCTTGGCGGTGTCGGGGTCGAGGCCGAGGTTGAACTGGTCGTCCCAGCGGAACTCGAAGCGCGCCTTCGACAGGGCGTTGTCGCGCACCTGCGCGCCGGGATGGCCCTTCGCCAGGTCGGCCGCATGGGCGGCGATCTTGTAGGCGATGATGCCGTCCTTGACGTCCTTCTTGTCCGGCAGGCCGAGGTGCTCTTTCGGCGTCACGTAGCAGAGCATCGCGGTGCCGTACCAGCCGATCATCGCCGCGCCGATCGCGCTGGTGATGTGGTCGTAGCCTGGTGCGATGTCGGTGGTCAGCGGCCCGAGCGTGTAGAACGGCGCCTCCTTGCAGTACTTCAGCTGGAGGTCCATGTTCTCCTTGATCAGGTGCATCGGCACATGGCCGGGGCCCTCGATCATGGTCTGCACGTCATGCTTCCAGGCGATGTCGGTGAGTTCGCCGAGGGTCTTCAGTTCGCCCAGCTGCGCATCGTCGTTCGCGTCGTAGTTCGAGCCGGGACGCAGGCCGTCGCCGAGCGAGAACGACACGTCGTACGCCTTCATGATCTCGCAGATGTCCTCGAAGTGCGTGTAGAGGAAGTTCTCCTTGTGGTGCGCGAGGCACCACTTCGCCATGATCGAACCGCCGCGCGACACGATGCCGGTCATGCGCTTGGCCGTCCACGGGATGTAGCGCAGCAGCACGCCGGCGTGGATCGTGAAGTAGTCGACGCCCTGCTCGGCCTGCTCGATCAGCGTGTCGCGGTAGATCTCCCAGGTGAGCTCCTCGGCCTTGCCGTCGACCTTCTCGAGCGCCTGGTAGATCGGTACGGTGCCGATCGGCACCGGCGAGTTGCGGATGATCCACTCGCGCGTCTCGTGGATGTTCTTGCCAGTCGACAGGTCCATCACCGTGTCGCCGCCCCAGCGGATCGACCAGGTCATCTTCTCGACTTCCTCCTGGATGCCGGAGGTCACCGCCGAGTTGCCGATGTTGGCGTTGATCTTCACCAGGAAGTTGCGGCCGATGATCATCGGCTCGCTCTCCGGGTGATTGATGTTGGCCGGGATGATCGCGCGCCCGCGCGCCACTTCATCGCGCACGAACTCGGGTGTGATCTGCTTCGGCAGGCTGGCACCGAACGATTCACCCGGGTGTTGCCGGCGCAGCATCTCGGAACAGCCGTCGAGGCGCTGGGTCTCGCGGATCGCGATGTATTCCATCTCGGGGGTGACGATGCCGCGCCGTGCATAGTGCATCTGCGACACGTTCATGCCGGGCTTCGCGCGGCGCGGCAGCCGCTTCAGGTTGAAACGCAACTCGGCCAGCTTCGGGTCGTCCAGGCGCACCTGGCCGTAGACCGAGGTCGGGCCGCCGAGGCGCTCGGTGTCGTTGCGTTCGTCGATCCAGGCCTCGCGCACCGGCTTCAGGCCGGTGCGGATGTCGATCATCGTCGTCGGGTCGGTATACGGACCGGAGGTGTCGTACACGAACAGCGGCGGGTTGACCTCGGCGCCCATGCCGGCCGGCGTGTCCGACTGCGAGATCTCGCGCATCGGCACCTGGATGTCCGGGCGCGAACCGCCGATGTACACCTTGCGCGAACGCGGGAAGGGCTGCGTCGCGGCCTGGTCGACCTGGGCCAGTTCGTTGACGAATTTCGGATCGTTCATCGCTCACTCCCGGTATGGATTCGTATCGTCGGGAGACGCTGCATGAGCCGGGCGACGATCCGACCGTGCACAGGCGGGCACGGCAGCGGAGACGGTCGGTGTGGCGACGCAACGCTTCCCTACGGCGGCATGACCCGCATCAGGTTCGAAGGGTATCTCTCACCGGCGACCGAAAGTGGCACGCAACCACCGGGCCGGACCCCCAACGTGTGGTTGAACGCTACTTGATCGAGCCCTCGATTGCAAATGCCGCGCCGCCGCCCGGCCGGCCGCGCGGAGGGTGCATGTTAATATGTGGCTCCTCCACACCTCGCAAACCGGCATCCGGATGGACTTCGAGCAAGCCCGCTTCAACATGGTCGAACAGCAGGTCCGCACCTGGGATGTGCTCGATCCTGCGGTGCTGGGGCTGCTTGGCACGATACCTCGGGAGCTTTTCGTCCCGGAGGGCCGCCGGGAACTCGCGTTTGCCGACCTCGAACTGCCGATCGGCCACGGCGAGGTCATGCTGGCACCGAAGCTGCAGGCGCGCATCGTCCAGGAAGTGACCGTCGCCCCGACCGATCGAATCCTCGAGATCGGTACCGGCACTGGCTACCTGACCGCCCTTCTCGCGAAGCTGGGTGCTGCGGTGACCAGCGTCGAGATCCATGACGACCTCGCGGCAGCCTCGCGCGCGCGCCTGGCCGGACTGGGCATCGATAACGTACGGATCGACACCGGCGACGGCGCGCACGGCTGGGACACCGCGCAAGCGTATGACGTCATCGTGCTGTCGGGCTCGCTGCCGATGCTGCCCGACACCCTCCAGAAACAGTTGAAGCCCGGCGGCCGGCTGTTCGCGATCGTCGGCGAGCGGCCAGTGATGTCTGCCCGGCTGATCGTACGCGAGGGCGAGCATGCATTCACCGGGGTCACGCTGTTCGAGACCGTCGTCGATTCCCTGCGCAATGCGCCGCAACCTGGGAGGTTCGTGTTTTGATCGAGCCGCTGGCACCCGCCGAACTGAAGTCCTGGCTGGACGATGAAACCCGGAAGTCCCCGGTGATCATCGACGTACGCGAACCGTGGGAACACGCGCTGGTCAAGGTCGACGGCACGCTCCATATGCCGATGCAGGCCGTGCCCTCGCGGGTCGGCGAACTCGATCCGGAGCAACCGCACGTGCTGATGTGCCACCACGGCATGCGCAGCTATCAGGTCGCACAGTTCCTCAAGAACCAGGGCTTCGACCGGGTCTACAACCTGACCGGCGGCATCGATGCCTGGGCCGAGGAAGTCGAGCCGGGGCTCGCGCGTTACTGAGGGACGTCCGGGCTCCGGAATGCCCGGGATGAAGACACCCCGATGAACGAAGATTCGCTGCACGAGCGACGTTCGGCCATGAAGTCGGCCCTGCGCGAACGCGTGCTCGCGGCGAGGGCGGCACAGGACCCGGCCCTGCGCGCCGCCAACGGCGCTTGCATCGTCGATCATCTGTTGCGACTGCCGTCCGTGTTCACCGCACACACGCTCTGCGCATACGTAGGGTTCGACACCGAAATCGACACGGCCCCGTTCCTCGCCACGGTGCTGGCGCAGGACAGGCGCCTGCTGCTGCCGCGGGTGGTCGAGGCCGAATCGCGTGCGCGCCGCCACCTTGTGCTGCATCAGGTCGGGGACATCGATCGCGACACGCGCCCGGGACGCTGGGGTATCCGGGAGCCCGACCCGGCGCGCTGCCCGGCGATCGATCCGCTCGAAGTCGATCTGGTCCTGCTGCCAGGCGTCGCCTTCGACCGGCGCGGCGGACGGCTCGGCTACGGCGCGGGCTTCTACGACCGGCTGCTGACCCGGCTACGGACCGACTGCGTGCGCGTGGCAGGCGCATTTTCGCTGCAGGTAGTTGCCGAGGTGCCGCTCGAACCCCACGACCAGCGCTTCCAGTGCCTGGTCACCGAAGCGGGTGAAGTGCCGCTGACGAACCAGTAACCTTTACTGGCCGTCGGCCGCGCGGCGGGGTATTCTTCGGCCCCCGCGACGTACACGAGGCCGTCATGACCCCGAAGAAGACCACAGACCGGATCCAGACAGCCGTTACCGCCGCACTGGCCGCAGCCGCGCTGCTCGGCGCGGCCGGCGCCACCTGGGCCGCGGACGCAGCCTACCCGACGCGGCCGATCCGCATCATCGTGCCGTTCGCGCCGGGGGGCGGCAACGACATCGCCGCACGTTTCGTCGCACAGATGTTCCAGGATTCGTTCGGCCAGCAGGGCCTGGTCGACAACCGTCCGGGCGCCGGCAGCACGCTTGGCACCGCGATCGCCGCCCAGGCAGTACCCGACGGCCACACCATCCTGGTCACGCACAACGCGATGGCCATCAACGAGAGCCTCTACGCAAAGCTGCCCTACAGCGTGCGCGACTTCGCCCACGTCGCGCTGATCGCCGAGACCACCAACGTGCTGGTGGTACACCCGTCGATGAACGTGAAGAACGTGAAGGATCTCATCGCGATGCTGCGCGCGAAGAAGGGCGCGTTCAACTACGCGAGTACCGGCGCGGGCGGTACCTCGCACCTGGCCGCGGAATACTTCAAGCAGCTGACCGGCACCGACATGGTCCACGTGCCTTACAAGGGCACCGGCCCGGCGCTGTCCGATCTGGTGGGCGGTTCCACCCAGTTCATGATCGCCGCAGCGCCGGGTACCCTTGGCTTCATCAAGGGCGGTCGCCTGACGGCACTGGCGACCACCGGCGTGAAGCGCTGGGCGCAGCTGCCCGACCTGCCGACGCTGTCCGAGGCCGGCGTCCCGGGTTACCAGTTCGACACCTGGTACGGCGCGCACGCGCCGGCGAAGACGCCACGCTACATCGTCAACCGGCTCAACGCCGAAATCAACAAGTCGCTGCAGGTGCCGGCGCTGCGCGCCCGGCTGGTCGACTCCGGCCTCGACCCGTCGCCGTTGTCGCCGGAGGCGTTCACGACGTTCGTGCGCAGCGAGACGGAGCGGATGCGCAAGATCATCCAGGCATCGGGCGCGAAAGCGGAGTAAGCCGCCAGGCCCTGCCTTCGGCAGCAGGCCGGAGGCAGGGGCAGGTCATCGTTCGATCTCGAGTACCACCTTGCCCAGGCTCGCGCGCGCCTGCAGCGCAGCCATCGCCTCGCGGTAGCGTTCCATCGGATACGCGTGCGACACATGCGGCTTGAGCCGGCCCTTCACGGTCCAGGCAAACAGCTCGTCCATCATCGCCTGTACCTTCGGTGCGCGCTGCGCACGCTCGTCGGCCAACCCCCAGCCGGCATGCGCGCCGAAGTAGAAACCGTGCAGTACGATGTTCTTGACCAGAAGCAGGTTGGCCGGCACCTGCTGGATCTGCCCCTGCGCAAATCCGATGATCAACATGCGGCCGTACTGGGCACAGGAACGCAGGCAGGCATCGAACACCGGCCCGCCGACCGGGTCGAACACCACGTCGACACCGCGCCCGCCGGTGAGCTTCTTGACCTCGTCGCGGAAGCCGTCGGTCGGCAGCGCGATGTCCGCGCCCTGCGACAGCGCGAACGCGCGCTTCTCCTCGGTCGATGCAACCGCGATCACGCGCGCACCCAGTGCCTTGCCGACCTGCACCGCGGCGATGCCCACCCCACCGGCTGCACCGGTGACGAGCAGGGTCTCGCCTGGCATCAGGCGCGCGCTCCAGACCAGCGCGCCATAGGCGGTGCCGTAGGACAGCGGCAGGTGCATCGCCGCGCGCGGATCGGTGCCGTCGGGCATCGGATACACGGTGTACTCGGCCACCACGACCTGCTGCGCATAGCCGCCCCAGTCGAGGGTCGCGGCCACGCGCTGGCCCGGGCGTATCCGGGTGACGGCCGAACCCACCTCGGTCACGATGCCGATGCACTCCGTGCCGGGCACGAACGGCAGCGGCGGCCGGCGCTGGTACTTGCCTTCGACCATCAGGCCGGTGGCGAAGCTCACGCTGGAATACTCGGCGGCGATGCGCACCTCGTCTGCGGCGAGCGGGCCAGGTGCCGCGGCTTCCTCCAGCCGCAGGCCGTCCCACGGGCCGAAGGCGTGGCAGACGAGCGCCTTCATCCGGTCTTGCTCCATCACTGCGTCCTTTCCTCGGCCAGCGGCCGGTCGATGCGCGTTCAGCGCAGGGTGCGAGTGTAGAAGATGCCGAAGCCGCTGACTGCGCCCGCTTCCGCGCGCAACGACACGAAGCGGCGCAGTTCCAGCTCCACGCGCAGCAGGTAGGTCGCGGTGGTCACCGCCTGTTCGTAGGCGATGTAGACGCGGTCGGACAGCCGCTTGCCGACCGTCAGCACCTGTCCGGCGATCGCACCGGTGCTGCTGTTCCCGATGCCGATGTTGTCCAGCCCGAAGGCTTCCGCGATCCGGCGCGTCATCGGCACGCCATCGCCGCCCATCATCGAGCCGGCGATGCCCGCGACCATGGCGACATCGGCCTGCGAAGCACTCTCCAGGCCGCGCCCGAGCACCAGCCAGGACAACTGCTCGCCCTGGCTCATCGGCGGATTGGACGTCGTGCGCACGCGCAGCGCGCGCACGGTGCCGGTGATCTCGACGCCGATCTCGACCGACGGCAGCCGGCGCAGCGCCACCACCTCGATGCCCGGGTTATCGATCGGGCCGTTGAACACCAGCTGTCCGCGCGAGATGTCCAGCCGCTGGCCGAACGCGGCGAAGGTGCCGCGCTCGGTGGCTATGTTGCCGACGGCGCGCAGCGCGCCATCGTCGGCGGACGCGATCCGGATCTTCCCGGTGATCAGCGTATCGAGGCCGCTGCCGACCACGCGGAACGCGTTGCCCAGGTCGAGGTCCAGGCGCACGGCCAGCGGGCTGCGCACCGGGCCGGCGGCCGGCTTCACGCTGCGCCCGACCACCACCACGTCCTCGCCGAGCACGGTGCGGGTGGAGCGGCCGAACTCGATGTAACCCTCGCGTGCGACCACCTGTCCGGCCAGAACCATCCGGTTCTTCTCGGCCGCGAGCGTGCCCGAGCCGTCGACCACCAGGCGCCGGTCGGGCCGCGACAGCAGCGTCATGCGGTCCGCGCGCCAGGCGAGCGTGGCCGCGCTGATGCCTTCGCGCAGCGACACGCGTCCCTTCGCGCTGAACGTGCCCTCCCCGGCAACCGCCTCGAGCTGGACGATATCGAGCACGCCGTCCGCCAGGCGGGCATCGAGCCGGCCGTCGCGCAGGGCCACGCCGATCTGCGGTGCATTGAAGCGCAGCCGCTCGCCGCGCAGGCTGCCGGAGAGCTGTGGCTTCGATGGCGTTCCGGTAGCCTCCAGGCGGGCCGTCAGTGCGCCATCGATGTCGGCGAAGGCACCGACGTACCGCTCGAACGGCTTCAGCGTGCGGATCGCGAGGTCGGCGCGCAGCACCATCGGCGACGCCATCGACAGCGCGGGCGAAGGCTCCAGCGCGAGCGTTGCGGTGGCTTCGCCCAGTGCGCTGCCCTCGATCCGAGCCTGCGCCTGCAGACGGTCGTCGACGAAGCGCGCGTCGAGTTCGACCCGGCTCAGGCCGAGGGCGAACGGTGGATTGCCGCGCAGCGCGACATCGCCGTCCTCGCGCCGCAGGGTCAGCGTGCCGTTCAGCCGGGGCGTCGAGGCCAGCGCCCACTGGCCGCCGATGCGCAGGGTCGAGTCGTAGCCCGGTCCGGAAGGTGTCGCGGTCTTCGGGTGCGGGCTCGCCGCGATCGTGCTCACGTTCGTCTTCGCCTTCGCCGCTGCAGCCGCATTCCCCTTCGCGGCTGCGCCTGCCTGCCCTGGCGCAGCGCCGGGTGCGGGCGCGGGCGACGGCGACACCAGCAGGTCGACCAGCCCGCCGGCAGGGAAGGCCGACAGCGAACCGCGGGTGGCGAGGCGTCCCGGTTCCCAGCGCAGCTCATCGACCTGCACGCGGCCTTCGCCGACCTGCAGCCGTGCCGGGGCCAGCATCGCCAGCACCGGCGACAGCTCTAGCGCGGCCGGGGCCGCGAGCTGCACCGGGTAGCGGCCGTCGTTGCGTGCTTCGGCCAGGCGCCCGGCCCAGCGCGGGCGTGCCGCCGACGGCGTCGTCGTCAGCCCGCCTTCGAGCAGCAGCTTCGCGTCCACGTCGTTGCCTCGCAGTGCCAGCGACAGCGAATGCACGGTGGTGGTGCCACCGAAGCGCAGGTTCGCCTGCGACAGGGCTGCACTGGCGATCGTCAGTGCACGCGCGTCCAGCGCGACATCGAAGCGTGGCGGGTTGCGCGACAGGTCGGCATCGCCGGTCCCACCCAACTGCGACACGGCCTGCCCCGCATACGACAGGCGGCTGCCCTTCAGGCTGAACTTCGCCACCGGTGCGCGCAGGTTTCCGGTGAGGCTCGCCACGGCACTGAGCTGGCCGGCGGCGCCAGGCAGGAACAGCGACGGCTCGTTCGCATCGAGCACGACCTCGAGCACGCTGGCCGGCGTGCCGTTGGAGCCGGTCGCGCGCAGCGTGTTGCGGCCGGACGACAGCAGGATGTCCGCGTCTTCGATGCGCTCGGCGGAGAACTGGCCACGCACACGGCCGCGCAGCGCGAGCATCCGTGGCGAGGGTTCGACCGCGGTCGGCGCGGACAGCGAGATCCGGCTCGGCGCCAGCGTCGCGTCGATGCGCGCCTGCCAGGACGGCTGCAGGCGTCCCCGTGCAGAGACGGTGGCGTTGATCGAGGCCGGCGGCACGCCCGCCTTCGCGGCCGCCGCCGCGCCCGGCGCCCCGGTCGCCCCGGCTGCCGCCATGAAGCGCGAGGGATCGAAGGCACGCAGCTGGAGCTCGCCCTCGAACGCCCGTTCGCCGTCCAGACGCATCCGTGCGCGCCCGCTGGCCTCGCCGCCGTCGCTGCCTGCAGCGCCAGCTGCCGCCGCCACCGCACCTGCACGCAGCAGCAGGCGGTCGAGGACGATCTCGGGACCGATACGCTGGCCCACGGCTTCGAGATGCAGCGAGCCGGCATCGGACGCAGTGGCTGCGACAGTGGATGCAACGGTCGCGTTCGGCGCAACCGCGCCACGATGGCTGCTGCCGCGCTGGTCGAGGGCGACATCGAAGCGCTGGCGCTCGGGCGTCAGCGCGAGCCCGACCTTGCCCGAGAGCCGGGTCGGCACCAGGCGTGCGTCGAGGGCCTTCAGGTCGAGGCCGGCGACGGACAACTGCCAGGTAGTGTCGAACGCCGGGTCCTTGCCATCGACCGGCAGCGCGACCGTACCGCGCCCCTCGACGCTGCCGCCACCTGCCAGCGCCACACGCAGCGGTGCCAGCACCCCCCGCCGCGCAGACGGTTCGAACTCGAAGCCGGCATCCAGTCCGGTCACCGGGATGCGCCCTGCGCCGACCTCGCCCGGCAGCCGGTTAACCACGCGCACGCGGCCGCGTACCGGTACGCCGCTGGCAACGCGCGCCTCGACCTCGACATCGAGGGCGGTACGCGGCGCACCCTTCGAGACGACCGCCGCATCGATGCCTTCCGCTGCCAGTCGCAGCGAGGGCAGCATCGTCGTCGAGAACGGTGCGACCGTGGCGGTCACCCTCGCCTTCAGCCATTCGCGCGCAGCGTTACCGGCCAGCGTGCCCTCGACGCCCACTTCGGCCAGCCGTCCGCCGAGCACGGCCTCGGCGCTGCCCAGCGCATCGGCCGAGACCCCGAGCTTCGCCGCGAGCGCGAACGGCGCGCGCGCGTCGATGCGTCCACCGAGCGTAAGCACCACAGTACCCGCTTCGGTCGGGCCGACAAGCCCGGGCATGCGCACGCTGAACGCGTCGACCTCGTGCCGGTCCGGCCCGCCGCGGTAGGCGAAATCGAGGCCGGCCAGTTCGATCGCCGTGGTGCCGCTGCGCCAGGACAGGCGATCGACCGTCGCACGGTCGACGCGCACCTCGATCGGCAAGGCCAGGCTTTGCGGTTCGACCGCCGGCTCGTCCGATGCCGGCCGCTCGATGCCGGCCGTGGCGATCGCGATGCGGTCGAACACCAGCTGCCGGTTCCACAGCGCGGCCAGCGACGGATCGATCTGGACGCCAGTGAGCGTCGCGCGCGTGCCGTCGACCTGTTCATAGTCGATGCGCGCTGCGCCGATCGCAGTGAACAGCGAGCCGGACAGGTCGGTGAACACGAGCCGGCCACCCGCCTGTTCGACTGCCGCGGACAGTTGCGAGGCCGCCCACTGCAGCGCGCGCGTCGAGCGGGCGAACAGCCCGACGCCGACCGCCATCGCCAGCAGCAGGAGCAGGGCCCCGAAGGCAATGCGACGCACGCGCCTGCCCATCAGAAGTTCACCCCCAGCGACAGGTGAAGCCGGACTTGCTCGGACTTCTCGCCATAGGCGATGTCCACGCGCACCGGACCGAGCGGCGTGCGTACCCGTGCGCCGAAGCCCGCGCCCTGCGCCGCGTCGCGCAGGTCCGACACGCGGTCGCCCGCGTTGCCCGCATCATAGAACGCGGCGATGCCCCAGCGTTCATTGACCCAGCGCGTCGCCTCGACGCTGGCCAGCGCATACATGCGGCCGCCGGTGACCGCCGCGCCCTTTTTCACGCCGATGCTCTGGTAGGCGTAGCCGCGGATCGAGGTATCGCCGCCGGTGCGGAACAGGAAACTCTCGGGGATGCCGTCGGTGGTGCTGGAAACGACCGCGCCGCCCTCGGCGCGCACCATCACCGTCGCCGTGCGGCCCAGCGGGATCCAGTGCGCGACCTGCGCAATGCCACGTCCGAAGGTGCGGCTGGACAGCCCGGGCGGCGCCGCACCTGCCTGCACCGACCAGTTCGTACCCCTGTTGGGCGAGAGCAGGTCGTCTGTCATGCGCCGGGTGTAACGGTACGCGCCGAACAGCGCATGCACTGTGTCGCTCGAGCTGCCGTCGGGCTGCTGCTGCTGCAGGTGGGCGCCCAGGCTCCACTGCGGCTGCCGCCGCTCGTCGATCGCGGTACGGTTGAAGGTGAAGCTGCCCTCGCGCTGGAACAGGCCGGAGATATCGCTCTGGTCGAACTGCAGCAGGTACGCGTGCTGCCATCCGTCATCGCGCGCAGGCAGCGCGATCGACGAGGTCGCCCGGGCGGAGCGGCTCTCGACGCGTGCATCCGAGCGCCAGCGCCAGCCGCGTTCGAGGAAGTCGTTGTCGGTGTAGCCGAGTTGCGCGCGGTACAGGGTGTCGGTGCTGTAGCCGACGCCCGCTTCGATGCGGCGCGAGTTGGCCTCGATCACCGACACGCGCACCGGCGCGGCCGCGGCGTTCGCCGGGTCGTCGTCCATCTCGACCTGCACCGCCGAGAAGTAGCCAGTGGCCGTCAGACGGCGCTGGAACTGCAGCAGGTCCCGCTCGTCGAACGGGTCGCCGGGTACGAAGGTCGCCAGGTTGCGCACGATCGAAGCTGGATGGCGCGACAGGCCACGCACCTGGATCTCGCCGAAGCGGAACGGCGGGCCGCTGTCGAGCTCGACCTCGAGTACGGCGCTGTCGGTCTGCGGATCGATGGTCGCCCGGCTGCGTTTCAGGCTGGCGCCGGCGAAGCGGTCGGCGGCCAGCGATTCCACCGCCAGCCGCTTGCCGTTGTCCCAGTCGACCTGGCGGAAGCGTGCGCCCTGCGGCAGCGGCCAGCGCTCCAGGATGCGGTCACGCTGGCGGGCGACGCGGGCCGGGTCGGCAATCACCGAGCCGACGATCGCGATGCGTACCTCCGACACGCGCGTGGCCGGGCCGGAATCGACCTGGAAGCGCACGGTCCATGGCCGCTCGTCGCCGGCGATCGAGCGTTCGATCACCGGCGCGAAATAGCCCTCGGTGGCGAGGGTCTCGACCAGCTGCGCCTGGGCCTCGGCCACCAACCGCTCCAGCAGGTCGCGGTTCATCCCTTCGTAGGTGCGCCAGCGCAGCAGGTCGAGGTCGGCACGCAGCAGGCCGCCAAGCGGGTACGGCGCATCGATCTCGACGCGGTAGGCGTCGGACTGCGCCGCCAACGGCGCATCCTGGGCATGGGCCGCACGCATCGCGACGGTCGGCAGGAGGACGGGCAGCAGCATCCAGACCGCCGCCACGAGTACGGCAAGGCTGCCCCACCGACCGCTCATGCGCGTCCCGCGTCCAGCGACGTACGCTGCGCCATGGCGAACGGCGGCGCCGGCGGGTACACTTCGCGACCTTTTGGTCTTCACTGACGGGAACCCAGCATGATCACTCACTACACGGTAGGCATCGCGGTGGCAGTCGTCGCCGTCGTCATGGTCGCGATCATTGTGTTCGGCGCCCGTTCGCCCCATGGGCATGACGATCACCACTGATTGCCCATCGTTTCGAGACTCTGACGACCGTGGACCTGCCGCGCTGCGCGCGGACCGGAGATCCGCGGAGGGATGGTAGCCGACGGCGCGCTGGTCGACCGCCGTCGATGCAGCTGAATATCGAGGCGTCCTCGGGACGGTGCAGCGATGGCTGAGCTCGCGCCAGCGACGAAGCCGGTGCGCCCGGCCAGCCGCCGCGATGCCGATGGCCGGGAACGCGTCGACTATCGCGCAGTCGCCCTGCTCGCCGCGCCGCTGTTCGCCAACAGCGCCGTGCAGGCCGCGCTGAACCTGACCGACACCTGGTACGTCGGCCGACTGTCGACCGATGCCACGGCGGCGATGGGTGCGATCCACTGGCTGATCCTGGGCGCGATCTTCCTGCTCGGCGGCGTCGGCATGGGCGTACAGACGCTGGTCGCGCAGAACCAGGGCGCCGGGCGCCACCATGAGGCCGCACGCTCGCTGTGGACAGGGCTGTGGGTGGCGCTGGCGATCAGCCCGTTGTTCGTGCTGCTCGCGGCCTGTGGCACGCTGGTGCTGCGACCGTTCGCGCTGGCGCCGGCCATCGAGTCGCTGGCTGTCGACTACTGGTGGCCGCGGCTGCTCGGCGCACCGCTGGCGGTCGCGCTGTGGGCTGTGTCGGGCTTCTTCAACGGCATCGGGCGCACCCGGGTCACGCTCGGCCTGATGCTCACCGTCGCGCTGCTCAACGCGCCGCTGAACGAACTGTTGATGTTCCGGCTCGGCTGGGGCATCGCCGGTGCCGCATGGGCAACCAACATCGCGCTCGCCTGCGGCATCGTGCTGGCGCTCCTGCTGTTCCTGTCGAAGCGGGTGCGCGACGAGTACGGCTCGCATCGCGGCTGGCAGCCGGAGCTGCACCGCATCGGCGCGTTGCTGGTGCTGGGGCTGCCGATCGGCGTCGCGATCTCGGTGGACGTGCTCGGCGCAGCGCTGTTCCAGATCATGCAGGTGCAGCTAGGGCCAGTCGACGGTGCGGCGACGCAGATCGTGATGATGCTGACCTCGATCGCCTTCATGCCGGCGGTGGGCATCGGCATCGCCGGCACCACGCTGGTCGGACAATCGATCGGCGCTGGCGACCGCGACTGGGCCGCGCGCGTGGGCAATGCGACGATCCGGTTGTCGGTCGCCTACATGGGCGTGGTCGGCGTGGCGATCGCCGCATCGGGCCCGTGGCTGATCCCGCTGTTCGTCTCGAGCAGCGACCCGAACTTCGCGGCCACCGTCGCGCTCGCCACCTCGCTGGTCTGGATCGCCGCGATCTACCAGGCCTTCGATGCGCTACACCTGGGCAGCTCGTTCTGCCTGCGCGGCGCGGGCGACACCCGCTTCCCGGCCATCGCGCTGCTCGTGCTGTCCTGGGGGCTGTTCGTCCCCCTCGCGCACACACTCACCTTCGCACCGGGGCAGGGCTGGATCGACGGCCTGCCGCAGTACGGCCTCGGTGCCACCGGCGGCTGGATCGCCATCACCGCCTACATCAGCCTGCTCGGCATCACGCTGCTGCTGCGCTGGCGCTCCGGCGCCTGGCGCCGTATCCAGCTCTGAAGCCCGGTCCCGACACGAGTGCCTGATGCCTGACCCTGGGGTCAGACCCCGGGGTCTGACCCCAGGGCTACCGGGGCTACTTGAGGCGGCGGCGGAGGGCCATGCCGATCGCATCGACCACGGTGACGCAGACCAGGATGCAGATCAGGATCGCCGACACCTGCGGGTAGTCCATGATGCGCAGCGACGAAAGCAGTTCGGTGCCGATGCCGCCGGCACCGACCGCCCCGAGCACCACCGATGCACGGAAGTGGTACTCCCACCGATAGATCACGGTGTCGGCCATCTGTGGCAGCACCTGCGGCAAGATCGCGTGCACGATGACCTGCACCGGCGTTGCGCCGGCGGCGCGTGCCGCTTCGATCGGCTTCGGATCGACGTGCTCGATCGACTCGGCGAAGAACTTGCCGATCATGCCGATCGAATGCAGGCCCAGTGCGATGACGCCGGGCAGCACGCCGAAGCCGACCGCCGCAACGAGGATGATGCCAAGGATCAGTTCCGGCAGCGACCTGAAGAGATTGAGCAACAGGCGCACCGCATGGCAGGTGCCGCGCCCGGGCGTCGTGTTCGTCGCCGCGAGGAAGGCGAGAGGCAGCGAGAAGATGACGGCAAATGCCGTTCCCGCGACGCTCATCGCGAGGGTGTCGAGCAGAGGCCGCACCCACGCCACCCAGCGGGTGAAGTCCGGCGGCATCATCTCGGAGCCGATCTGTGCGATCGCCGGAATGCCTTCGGCGAGACGCTCCAGATCGAACAACCCGGTCAGCCAGAACGAGCCCGCCACCAGCGCCACCAGCGCCGCCACCCTGAGCAGCAGGCGCCGTTCGCGTGCGCGGTCGCCGTCGAGCCACGCGTCGAGGCGATCACCCGCCCCCGTGGTGGCGGCGGCAACGTGGGTCGAATGCTCCATCGTCCTACTGCTGCTTCGACAGATCGAGGTTCAGGACCTTCGCCGTCTCGCGCAGCACGTCGTAGGCCTTGTCGTCGGTGCCGGCGAACCCGGTCGCACGGAAGTTCTTCAGCAGCGCCGCATCCTTGAGGTCGAGGAACGCACGGCGGATCTGCTCCTTCAGCTTCGGGTTGAGGCCGCTTTGCATCACCATCGGGTAGTTCGGAATCGGCCGCGACTCTGCGAGGATGCGCAGCTTCGACCCGTCGAGCTTGCCGGACTTCACCAGTGACTCGAAGATGGGACGCGACAACGCGCCGAGCGGCACCTTGCCGGTCTCGACCGCCCGCGCGACGGCATCGTGCGTGCCGAGGTGGATCACCTTGTAATCGCGATCGCCGACCAGCCCCTGCTCCTGGATCAGCGCGCGCGGTGCAAGGTGGCTCGAGGTCGATGCCGGGTCACCGTAGCCGACGTTGAGCCCGCGTGCCTGTGCGATCGACTTCAACGGCGAGTCGGCCAGCGTGATGAACACGCTCGTGTAGGTCGGGCTGCCGCGTGCGTCGAGGCCGACGGCGAACGGTTCGATGTTCGGTGCGCGCGAGCGCGCCAGCACGTACGAGAACGGCCCGAAGTAGGCCACGTCGATGCGGCCGAAGCGCATCGCCTCGATCATCGAGGAGTAATCGGTGGTCACCACCACGCTGACTTCACGGCCGAGCAGCTTTTCGAGATGCAGTTCGAGCGGCCGTGCGTTCTGGATGATCGTCGATGCATTCTCGTCGGGCAGAAGTGCCAGCCGGATCGTCTTCGGATCGGGGTTGACGCTCTGCGCATGCAGCAGGGAAGGCGTGGCGCCGGCGAGTGCGAGCGCAGTCGCGGCGGTTGCGCGGCGAGCGCGATACAGGAAGAGGCGGCGGTCCATGCGGTGCTCCGGGAAGGATGATTCTGGAAATGTAGCCAGGGCAGGCGGTCAGGCCACGGCCTGTAATGCGTGGCTGTCGATCTCGCGCGCAGCCTCGCTCGCCGGGGCGGTGTGTTCGCCGGCGGCAGGCGCCGCTCCGGCGCCGTAGATCGCCGACAGTGCCGCGCCGTCGAGCCGGTCTGGCGGGCCGTCGAATACGACCGATCCGGCACCGATGCCCACCACACGATCGGCGAACCGCCGCGCGAGATCGACCTGGTGCAGGCTCACGATCGCGGTGATGCCGTCGGCCTTGCAGATCGAATGGATGAGGCCGAGCACGCGCATCGAGGTCGCCGGATCGAGGCTCGCGACCGGTTCGTCGGCAAGCATGATCCGGGGCTGCTGGGCCAACGCCCTCGCGATACCCACGCGCTGCTGCTGTCCGCCCGAAAGTTCATCGACACGCCTGAGCGCGCAGTCGAGCAGACCGACGCGACCAAGACAGTCGAGCGCGATCCGCTTGTCGGCCAGCGGCAGCGGCCACAGTGAACGCAGCGTCGAGTGGTAAGAGAGGCGCCCGGTGAGCACGTTCTGAAGCGTGGTGAGCCGGCCGATCAGCTGGTGCTGCTGGAACACCATCGCACAGCGCTGCCGATGGCTGCGCAGTGCACGGCGCGGACGGATATCGCCGATGCCAGCGACATCGATCGTGCCCGACGTCGTGCGTACCAGCCCGTTCAGCGAACGCAGCAGCGTCGACTTGCCGGCACCCGAAGGGCCGAGGAGGACCACGAAGTCGCCCGGCGCGAAGCGCAGGCTGGTCGAGCGCAGGCCAACGGTGCCGTCCGGATAGACGACTTCGATCGCGTCGAGCGACAACGCGAATGGACCGTGCGACGGCGGGATGGATGAGAAAGCATTTGAATGCATCCGCACGGTTGTAACAACCGTGTGTGATCTTCTGATGACACTTCAACTACGGTTCCACTCGATGCCAACACAGTCCAAGCCTACCGTCGTCGTCGCCAACTGGGTTCACCCGGAGGTGCGTTCCCTGCTGGAACAGCATGCGCGCGTCATCTGCAACGAGACACGCGAGCCGTGGCCCGCGCAGACACTGGTCGAGGCCTGCCAGGGCGCCGACGCGCTGATCGGCTTCATGACCGAAACGGTCGACGATGCATTCCTCGCGGCCTGCCCGTCGCTGAAGATCGTCGCTTGCGCGCTGAAGGGCTTCGACAATTACGATGTCGCCGCCTGCACGCGGCGCGGCGTATGGATCACGATCGTCACCGATCTGCTGACCGCACCTACCGCGGAACTGACGGTCGGCCACCTGATCGCGCTCGGCCGGCACATGCCTGCCGGCGACCGGCTGGTCCGCTCGGGACGCTTCGAAGGATGGCGGCCCACGCTCTACGGTACCGGATTGGACGGCAGCACGATCGGACTGATCGGCGGCGGCGCGGTCGGCAAGGCAGTAGCGCGCCGGCTGGCCGGCTTTCGCGCGCAGCTGCTCTACTGGGACAAGGCCCCGCTGTCACCGGACCAGGAGGACGCCTTGCGCCTCACCGCAACCAGCCTCGACGAACTCGCGGCGCGCAGCGACTTCGTCTGCGTGTGCATTCCGCTCAACGCGGAATCGTTCCACCTGGTCGGTGACACCTTCCTGTCGCGCATGCGGCCGGGCGCACTGCTGGTGAACACCGCACGCGGCTCGGTCGTCGACGAGGAAGCGGTCGCCGACGCGCTCGAGTCAGGCCATCTCGGCGGCTACGCCGCAGACGTGTTCGAGATGGAAGACTGGGCCTTGCAGGACCGGCCGCGCAGCGTGAACGCGCGCCTGCTTGCGATGCCCGATCGGACTTTCTTCACGCCGCACCTCGGCTCTGCCGTCGAGCGCATCCGCCGCGACATCGCGATGCAGGCCGCGATGGACGTAGTCGAAGTGCTGAACGGTCGCCGGCCGCCGCACGCGATCAACCAACCCGCAGCCTGAGACCGGCCCTGAAATCGGTGAAATCGGGGTCTGACCCTGGGGTCTGACCCTGGGGTCTGACCCCATTCCGATTCCCATTCCGATTCCGACCCCGATTCCGGCGTCAGCCCCAGACGGCGACGGGCATCGGAAGGCCCTGCAGTTCGCGGTCGCGCGTCGGCCAGTCGGCCTTGCCGCCGTGGCGTTCGATCACGTCGGCGAGCTGGCGGGCGTGCTGGCCGCTGTGCCAGGTCTGGCGCTCCAGGAAGGCATGGAGCTCGACCTTGCCCTGTGGCGTGTCGACCTCGCCGGCACCGCTGCGCTGCGCTGCATCGGCCGCCTGCCACCACTGTTCCAGCCGGCCGATCACGCCATCGCCATACGTGCGCGCGATGCTGCCATCGGGTACGCCGCCGGCCGGGAAGCGCATCGACACGCCGACCCAGTCGATCTCGCGCCCTTCGACGCACTCGATGAAGCCATCCCCGATGCCGAACACATGCCAGGCGAGCTCGCCCAGCGTTCCCGGCCGGCCCTCGATCGGCGGCTCGCCGATCGCCTGCGGCGGCAGTTGATCGCACAGCCGCTGGGTACTGCGCAGGATCGCCGTCCAGCGCTGCATCAGCACCTCGGGCGCGAGCGGTACATGCACTTCCAGCGTGACGCCGACGAAGCGCGCGACATCGGCGAGCTGCTGCCCGAACACGAACTCACTGCCGCGCGCCAGCACGGGCAGGTTGCGAACGCCGAACGCATGCAGCGCGGCAAGGTCGGCCGGATCGCGCCGGATGTCGGCCACCCGGTACGGGATCTGGTGTCGCGAAAGAAACTCTTTCGCCCGGAGACAGCTGCTTCAGCCGGGCTGGACGTAAAGCACGTAACCCGGCTCGGTCGACGCGGCACTCATGCGACCGCCGCAATGACCTGCACTTCGATCTTGGCTGCCGGCTCGGTGAGGTGGTTGATCTCGATCATCGTGCTGGTCGGCAGGTTGTCGCGCCAGAACTCCTCGCGCGCGGCGACGATCTCGCGGAACTCGCGCATGTCGGTGGTGAACACCGTGGTCCAGACGACGTCGGCCATCGTCGCACCTGCAGCCTCGAGCGCGATCTGGATGTTGCGCAGCACCTGGCGCGACTGCTCGAGCATGCTGTTGCCGCCGACCATCTGGCCGTCCTCTCCGCGCGCGAGCTGGCCGGAGATGAAGATCATGCTCTTGGGCTGGTCGACCCGGACGAAGTGGTTGTAGACGGTGGCCCGCATGTGCTTGTGGCCCGGCGGATTGCCGCGGGTGATCGGCATGGTTCGCTCCTCGTTCGGTGGTTGCGTGGGTCGCGTCGCGCGCTCAGCGCCCGGACTTCGAATAGATCTCGACCTGCACCGGCGTCGGGTTGTAGCCGCACGCCGGGTTGTACTTCTGCGGGCAGTTGGAGATCACCGCCAGCACGTCGGTGAGCGCCTCGACATCGACGAAGGCGCCCGCTTTCGACGGGCTGTCGGAGATCGCCATGTGGCCGTCGGCGCCGATCGGCACGCTCATGAACCAGTTGACGTTGGCGACCACGTCGGGCTCGCCCATGCGGAACTTGCCCAGCTCGTGCAGGAAGTTCGAGCGGCAGCTGTGGGTGCGGCGGTTGTAGCGCAGCTGGTTGATCTCGACGCTGCAGCAGCCGCCGATGGTGTCGTGGTTCGGGCAGTTGGACGCGAGCACTTTCATCAGCGGCGTCGCGTACTCGCCGTAGAGCACGGTGCCGGTGTTCAGGTACAGGTTCTCGGCCATCTTCATCGTGTTGGCCGCGTTGTAGCGGTCGCGCGTGTCGTTGGCGTTGTAGCAGAGGAAGTCGACTGCCTGCTGGCCCTCGATGTCGATGAAGCGCACCACCTGCCCCTCGAGCAGCTTAGAACCCCATGAACCACCGGCGTCGACCAGGATCGAGGACACCAGCCGGTAGCCGCGCGGTGCGGCGATCTTCGGTACTGTCGGCCTCGGGAAGCCCGCCGTCCCCGGCGCCTTCCTCGCTGCGTTTGCCTTTGCCATAGCGGCGCTCCCCTTCGCTGTCCTTGACGTGTGCTGGTTGACGCGTGCGCGTACTACTCGGGCTTGATGCCGGCCGCCTGGATCAGCCTGATCCACTTGCGCTGCTCGGCCAGCACCAGCGCGCTGAACTCGGCTGGCGTGTTGCCGACCGGATCGAAGCCGAGCTCGGCCAGCCGCGCCTTGACGTCCGCCGCGTTGAGCACCTTGATCGTCTCGTCGGCCAGCCGCTTGACCACCTGGCCAGGCGTGCCGGCCGGTGCGAACAGGCCCTGCCAGTTGAGCGCTTCGTAGGCTGGCAGGCCGAGTGCCTCGGCCACCGTCGGTACGTCGGGCAGCGTCGCGCTGCGCTTCGGGCTGGTGACGCCCAGCGCGCGCGCCTTTCCGGTCCGGATGAACGGCAGCGCGCCCTGGGTGCCGGACACCATCACCGGCACCCGCCCGGCGAGCAGGTCGACCAGCGCCGGCCCGCCACCCTTGTACGGCACATGGGTCAGTTCGACCTTCGCCAGCACGTTCAGCAGTTCGCCGCCGAGGTGCTGCATGCTGCCGATGCCGGAGGATGCGTAGTCGATCTGTTTAGGCTTCGCGCGTGCGATGTCGACCAACTCCTTCATCGTCTTCGCCTGGAACGACGGCGTGACCAGGATCACGTTGGGCGAGGTCGTGAGCTGGGTGATCGGTGCGAAGTGCTTCACCGGATCGAACGGTGCGTTCTTCGTCACCAGCGGCGCGGTGATCGTGTCGATCGCCGACAGCAGGATCGTGTAGCCATCGGGCGTAGCCTGGCGCACCAGTTCGGCGCCCAGCATGCCGGCGGCACCGGGACGGTTGTCGACGACGAAGGTCTGGCCGAAGTTCTCGGAGAGCTTCTGCGCAGTGAGCCGGCCGATCGAGTCGGAACCGCCGCCGGGCGACTGCGGGATCACCATGCGGATCGGCCGCACGGGAAAGGGTGCCTCGGCGGCCTGCACAGGCGCGGTAGCGGCGAGGGCGGCGGTGGACAGGACCAGGGCGACCGCGAAGGCGTCTTGCCGGTGGCGGGAACACGGGTCAGGTACGCGGACGAACGCTTTGGACGACACGGACATCGAAACTCCCTGCGACTCGGATCTCGGTGGAACATGGACTATACCGGCGGACGGCGTGGCGTGACCCGCACGGCAGCAGGCGTCAGGCCGAAAGGTTCATGTCATCGCAGTCGGCCACCAGCTTGCCGATATGCTCGCGAAAGTTGAAGAACCCGCGTGCAGCATGCGGCCACGCGGCGGCGTCCCAGCGCCGCTGCCACTGCACCAGCGCGATGCCGTGCGCATCGAGCGCAGGGCCGAGCGCATCCAGCACCGGCCGCATCGGACCGACGCAGGCGTGCGGCGCGACCACCTGCCGCAGGCCGTGCGCGCGCGCCCAGTCGACACATTCGACGACCGAAACGGCGACGGCATGATCGGGTTGCAGGCCGGACGCGGCCGTCCAGCGCCGGCCGGCGTCTGCCAGCGCCCCCGCACGAAACGCGCGCGCCACGGTGCCCGCAGGCAGCACGCCCCGCGCGTCCGGCGCATCGAGGAAGGCAGCCGCCGTCCAGTCGATGCCGGGACTGGCGGCGAATGCCGATTCCGGATGCAGGTCGTCGACGGTCAGCAGCAGGCCGGCAGGCACGCCGGGCTGCGGCCGCACGGATGGCCGCAGTGGCTGCCGCTCGAACGGGGCGTCTGCAGGCAGCGGCGCCGCGCCTTCGTCGAGTTCGCCGCGCGGGTCGAACCGGCCATCGCTGTACTCGGCGATGTTGGCGGCCCGCGCGAGATAGTGCTTGCCGCGGGTCTGCAACCCGCCGACCCAGCGCCACGACAGCGTGTTCGAGGCAGGGTCGCCATCGGCGAGGTGGCGCAGGAACCAGTCGGCGCCCAGTTCCCACGGCAGCCGGAGCGTGAAGATCCAGATGCTCGCCGTCCACATCCGTGCATGGTTGTGCAGATAGCCATGGCCGGCGAGCTCCGCGGCCCAGGCATCGAAGCAGGCAATGCCGGTGCGGCCCTCGACCGCCTGCCGGTAGCGCTCCGCCAGCGCGGCATCGCGGTCGAGACGGTCGACGAGCCGATCGAGGCCGCTGTGGTAGCGCGCCCACGCATCGGGATGCTGCTCGAACCAGCCTTTCCAGTAGGTGCGCCAGCACACCTCCTGTACGAACTTCGCGCAGGCCGACGGCGCATGCCGCTTCAGGACGGCGGCGACCACCTCGGGCTCGGTGACCAGGCGATGCCGGATCCATGGCGACAGCACCGACACGTTGCCACGCGCCTGCGGCCCGTGGTCGTGGTTGCGCCGCGCCGCGTAATCCCTGCCGGCATGCGGCAGGAACGCTTCCAGGCGCGCCAGTGCCTCCGCGCGCGACGCAGGTCCCGGCACGATGCCCTCGGGGCGCAGGATGCTCAGGCCGTACCGAACAGCGTTGCCGGCCGGAAATTCATCAGGATGCCGAGCGAGATGCCGGTCAGCACCATCAGTACCGAGCTGTTGCCGGTGAACATGTAGAAGCCGATGCCGACATACATCGGCAGGCTGCCCGCCATCGCGCCGGTGAGCATCCAGATCTGCGCCGCCTGCAGGTCGTCATGGCTCTCCGGGTCGGGCCGCGGCGTGCGATAGCGGAACTGGTTCCACTTCTGGTAGACGAACAACGTCGGCAGCGCGAGCGCACCACCGACAACCAGCGCCATCGTCGCATACCGCTGGTACGCTTCGTCGAGGTTGGTCGGCCCGATCCACATCACCAGCAAGGCCGCGACCACGTTGCCTAGCAGCATCGCCAGCCAAAGCCACTCGACCTTGTTCACGTTGCGCTGCGCTTCTTCACTCATGTCTTGCCCCTGATGGCTGGCTGTCGTCTGCCATCGGCGTCCGGTCGCGATGGCAGTTGCACGCTGGTGTTACCTCAGATCGCACCTGGCCCGGATCAGTAGCGCATCTGTCCACGCACCGGGCGGATTGTAATCACGACGGACCGGCCTGCCATCGATTCGCAGGGGCAGACCCTGCTTGCTACACTGCTGACACTGTCGCGGGCGACTTACACGCGCCGCGGCGCCGGGAGCATTGAGCGATGAGCCAGACGGCCTCGAACGAAACCGTTGCAAAGAAGACCTCGCTGCAGGCGGGTGCCGTGACCGTGCTGGTCTGCGGTGCGATCGTGATCACCCTCGGGATGGGTGTGCGGCAGTCGTTCGGTATCTTCCTGAAACCGGTCACCACCGACCTGGAGATCGGGCGCCAGGTGTTCGGCCTGGCGATCGCGCTGCAGACCCTGCTGACCGGGCTGCTCGGACCCGCCGCCGGCATGCTGTCGGACCGTTTCGGCCCGAACCGGGTGATCGCAGCCGGCACGTTGATCTACGGCCTGGGGCTGGTGCTGGCCGGGCTCGCGCAGGGGCCGAACAGCCTGGTGCTGACCCTGGGCGGCGTGGTCGGGCTGGGCATGAGCCTGCTCACGCTGCCGGTGGTGCTGGGCGCGGTCGGGCGGGTAGTCACGCCGGCCCAGCGCGGGACCGCCTTCGGACTGGTCACCGCGGGGGGGTCTTTCGGGCAGTTCGCGATGGTGCCGGGCGCGCAGGCGCTGGTCTCGGCATTCGACTGGCAGACCGCGTTCATGCTGCTGTCGATCGCGATGGCGGTCGCCTTTGCCGTGTCGTTCGGCCTCGCCCACAAGGCGAACGCAGGCGGGACGGTACCTGCGGCCGGCGAGGACAGCAGCGCCTGGGCGGCGCTCGCGCGCGCCGGAAGGCATCCCGGCTACTGGCTGCTGACGCTGTCGTTCTTCGTCTGCGGCTTCCACGTCTCGTTCGTCGCGACCCACCTGCCGGCCTACCTGGCCGATCGCGGCATTTCGGCGGCGGTGGCGGCCAACGCCCTGGCGCTGATCGGCCTGTGCAACATCTTCGGCTCCTACCTGTTCGGTGCCGCCTGCTCGCGCTACGCGAAGAAGCACCTGCTGTCGGCGATCTACGCCGGCCGGGCGCTGCTGTTCGTACTGATACTGGTGCTGCCGATGACACCAGCGCTGGCGCTGGCCTTCGGCGCGGCAATCGGGTTCCTGTGGCTGGGTACCGTCCCGCCGACCTCCGGCCTGGTGGCCCAGCTGTTCGGTACGCGTTACCTGGCCACCCTGTTCGGCGTAGTGTTCATGAGCCACCAGATCGGCGGCTTCCTCGGCGCCTGGTTTGCCGGGTACCTGTTCGACAGCACCGGGTCGTACAACATCGCGTGGATGATCTCGATCGGGCTGGGCGTGTTCGGCGCGCTGGTGCTGCTGCCGGTCGCCGAGCCTTCGCCGGCCACGCTGCGCGCAGCCGGTGCCGGCTGAGCCGCCGCAGCACCGCTGTATACTGTAGCGATGGACAGGATCACCGATTCCGCCATCGCCCCGGTCGTGCCGCACCGCACGGCCCTGCTGGTGCTCGCCGCTGGCGGGCTGATCGCGTTTGCTGCCTGGCAGGTCACCGGCGTCGCGATGTTCCTCGAAGCACTGGGCGGCACCTGCCTCTAGCGCCCGCCCGGGTACCCTGCCGGGACCGCAGCGGGAAGCCGGCACCAGCCTGCGACGACATTCCGACCGTCGGCCTCGACGAATTTCCGGGTGTTGTACTTTCCCATTGACACTGAGGTGTGTTAACTTCTCTTGACACGCCGGACATTGCTGATCGTCCCGCCCCCTCGCCAACCGGTTCCCGATTCATGCAACTCTACGCAGTCGGCATCAACCACCAGAGCGCACCGGTCAAGGTACGCGAGCGGGTCGCATTCAACGGCGAAACGATGCCCGAGGCGCTGCGCAACCTGGTCGAGACCGGGCCCGTCTCGGAAGCGGCGATACTCTCGACCTGCAACCGGACCGAGATCTACTGCAGCACGAACGATCCGCAGTACGCGACCGGCTGGCTGGCCGACTACCACAAGCTCGAGCGCGACACGCTCAAGCCGTACGTCTACACGCTGCCGTCGCAGGACGCGGCGCGCCATGCATTCAGGGTTGCCGCCGGGCTCGACTCGATGGTGCTGGGCGAACCGCAGATCCTCGGCCAGCTGAAGCAGGCCGTGCGGTCGGCCGAGAATGCCGGCACCCTCGGTTCGCTGCTGCACAAGCTGTTCCAGCGGACGTTCTCGATCGCGAAGCGGGTACGCTCCGAAACCGAGATCGGCGGCAGCTCGGTGTCGATGGCGGCCGCCGCGGTCGCGCTGGCCGAGCGCCTGTTCCCGTCGATCGCCGAGCAGCGCGTGCTGTTCATCGGCGCCGGCGAGATGATCGAGCTGTGCGCCGCTCATTTCTGCGCACGCAAGCCGCGCATGGTCAGCTTCGCCAACCGTACCCAGGCCCGTGGCCAGCTGCTGGCCGAACGCCATGGCGGCAATGCGATGGGGCTGGCCGACCTGCCCGACCGCCTGCCCGAATACGACATCGTCATCACCTGCACCGCGAGCCAGCTGCCGATCATCGGCAAGGGCCTGCTCGAACGCACGCTCAAGGCACGGCGACGCAAGCCGGTATTCATCGTCGACCTGGCGGTGCCGCGCGACGTCGAAGCCGAAGCTGCACGCATGGACGACGTGTTCCTGTACACCGTCGATGACCTGGGCGAGATCGTCAAGCTGGGCCGCGAATCGCGCGCCGGCGCCGTCCACGATGCCGAAGCGATCATCTCGCTGGGCGTATCCGACTTCATGCACTGGGTATCGACGCGCGAACTGGTGCCCACCATCCGCGCGCTGCGCGACGAGGCCGAACGGTCGCGCCAGCGCGAGGTCGAGCAGGCGATACGGCGGCTGACGCTGGGCGACGACCCGAAGCTGGTGATCGATCGCCTGTCGCGATCGCTGACCAACAAGCTCCTGCATGCACCGTCGCACGCACTGAACAACCTCGGCGAGGGCAGCCGCGACGAACTCGCCCAACTGCTGTCGGGACGCGTGCGCGCCGGCGACCGCTCGTAGCGGCACCTCGATGAACCCGAGCATCGCTGCCAAGCTCGCGCAGCTCGCCGATCGGCTCGACGAGGTCAATGCGATCCTCGGTCGCGCAGACGCGACGGACAACCTCGACCAGTACCGCCGACTGACGCGCGAGCGCTCGGAACTCGAAGTCGTGGTCGACCTCTACCGTCAGCACGGTGCGGTCGGCCAGTCGCTGCTCGAGGCCGAGGCGCTGCTGTCCGACCCCGACATGCGCGAACTGGCCGAGACCGAACTGCGCGAGGGCCGCGAGCGCCTCACCGTACTCGAGCAGGAGCTGCAGCAGGCCCTGCTGCCGAAGGATCCCAACGACGAGCGCAACCTGTTCCTGGAGGTGCGCGCGGGTACCGGCGGCGACGAGTCAGCACTGTTCGCCGGCGACCTGTTCCGGATGTACGTGCGCTATGCCGAACGCAGCGGCTGGAAGGTCGAGGTCATCTCGCAGAATGCCGCCGAGCTCGGCGGCTACAAGGAAGTGATCGCCAAGATCATCGGCCACGGCGCCTATTCGAAGCTGAAGTTCGAGTCGGGCGGGCACCGGGTGCAGCGCGTGCCCGCGACGGAAACGCAGGGTCGCATCCACACCTCGGCCTGCACGGTCGCCGTGCTGCCCGAGGCGGACGAGGTGAGCGATGTCGTGCTCAATCCGTCCGAGCTGCGCATCGATACCTACCGGGCTTCGGGCGCCGGCGGACAACACATCAACAAGACCGACTCGGCCGTGCGCATCACCCACCTGCCGACCGGTATCGTGGTGGAATGCCAGGACGACCGGTCGCAGCACCGGAACAAGGCCCAGGCCATGTCGGTGCTCGCCGCGCGCATCAAGGACGTACAGGTGCGCTCGCAGCAGGCGAAGCAGGCGGCAGAACGCAAATCGCTCGTCGGCAGCGGCGACCGGTCCGAGCGCATCCGCACCTACAATTTTCCGCAGGGACGCGTCACCGACCACCGGATCAACCTCACTTTGTACAAGATCGACCAGATCATGGACGGCGACATTGCGCCGCTCGTGTCGGCGCTGGTCGCCGAGCACCAGGCAGAGCAGCTCGCCGCCATGTCGGAGGCCGCCTGACCATGTCCAGTTACCCGGCTTCGTCCTCGTTCCCCTCGCTGACCTACAGCGACGCGCTGACCCTCGCCTTGCGTGGCCATTCGCTGGATGCGGTCGACGCGCGGCTGCTGCTGCAGCACGTGACCGGGGCGACCTTCGCGCAGATCGTGTCCTATCCCGGCCGCCAGCTCGGCCCCGTCGACCGGATGCGCTTCGAATCGCTGATCGAGCGGCGCGCCGCCGGTGAACCGATCGCCTACCTGCTGGGCGAACGCGAGTTCTACAGCCGTGAGTTCGCCGTCACGCCCGCAGTGCTGATCCCGCGACCCGAGACCGAAGGCCTGGTCGATGCGGCATTGTCGCGCCTGCCGGTGCAAGGCCGGCCCGAAGTGGTCGACCTCGGCACTGGCAGCGGCTGCGTCGGCATCACGCTGGCGCTGGAGCATCCCCAGGCATACGTGCTGGCGATCGATGCGTCGGCAGACGCGATCGATGTCGCCCGCCGCAACGCCGCCGCTCTCGGATGCACCAATATCGACTTCGTGATCGGCGACTGGCTGCAGGGCATCGAAGGAAAGCGGCTGGCGATGATCGTCGGCAACCCGCCCTACATCGCCGCGGCCGATGCCCACCTCGACCAGGGCGACCTGCGTTTCGAGCCGCGCTCGGCACTGACGCCGGGCGACGACGCACTGGCGGCCGTGCGCAAGATCATCGTGCAGGCGCCAGCCGCCCTCGCCGACGGCGGCTGGCTGATCCTCGAACACGGCCATGACCAGGGGCCGGGCGTGCGCGAGCTGCTGACAGGACATGGCTTCACCGAGGTATTCAGCGACCGTGACCTGGCCGGCCATGAGCGCATCACCGGCGGGCGAATGCGCCACTGATCCACCCCGCGATCCGGCAGGTCTCCGGGATGTCCTTCGACGATCAGGCGGGCCCGTTCTGGCTGACTGCAAGTCGGTCGGCCTGTGCCGGATCGAACGCCGGTCCGTGCACGATGCGCTGCCAGTACGACCGGTGCGCATCGCTGCCCTCCGGCCAGGCCTGGCGGAAATGTCGCATCCATGCGTCCGCGGGCCAGTGCAGGTCGACCGCGTGTACGTGGACGCCATCTTCCCCCTGGTTCTCTTTGCCCCCCGCGGGCGCGGTGCCGCACAGCCGCGTGCCGTAGCGCGCCGCGAACGGCGGTGGACGAACCGAGATGCGAGTGATCAGCCCGCCGGTTTCACCCCGAAAGTTCGGCATGCCAGCCGCACCGTTGTTGATGGCCAGAACCGGCGCGCCGGACTGCGCATGCAGCCACTGCACGACCGGCAGGCAGGTATGGGTGCTGGCGACGATGTCGATCGCCGCGCCACGCGCGATATCGGCCATCGCGCGGCAGTTCAGCGGATCGCGCAGGCTTTCTTCCGAAAGCGACCAGCCGGACAGTGACTGCAGGTCTCCGTGCACGACTGCGATGCGCCGTGCGCCGACCTCCGCGACCACGAACCTCGGCAATGCGGCGAGCCGATCGCGCACCTGCGGAAACTCGAGGGCGGTTCTACGCAAACGCCGAAGGATGCGGTTCGATCGCTCGACGTCCTCGGTACCGACCGAGTCCGGGTAGGCGCACCCGCAGCCCGCGCCGCCATCTTCGCCGGCCAGCTCCGTTTCGACATTGCCGCGCAGCGCAGGATGACGGGATACCCGCTCGTCGATCGATGCAAAGGTAGCGGCATCCGTGTCGAACCAGTGGAAGTCGCCGTTGAACAGCAGCACTGGCGGCTCGGCCTCGGCCGCCGCGAGCGCCTCGACCGCATCCAGTGCGAACGGATTGCCGTACAGACCGCCGATCACGTAAAGCACGCGCGCCTGGATGCTGGCGGATTGCGCAAAGACCGCTGGCAGATAACGATAGGCGATCGGACAGATGCGGCCGGGGGCGGTCGACTCGGTGGCGCCGGTGACATTCGCTTCTGCAGCAGCGGTATCCATGCCTGGGCATCCTACCCGATGCATCCGCCAGCCGGGGGCCACGTATCATGATGCGCAGCCGGACGAGCCGGCGCGATCTGCCGCGATCCAGCCTGAAACATGACCCAACCTTCCCCATGATGATCGATACCGCCGGTGGCCGCCGCCGCTTGCTGCACACCCTTGCCGCGCTCGCCGCCGGCTCGACGGCCACGCTTGCGCATCGGGCGTCCGCCCAGCCTCGCCGGCGCCTGCGTTTCGGGGTGGGACCTTTCCTGCCGACGCCCGACGACTCGCGCCGCGCGTTCGCGCCGCTGTTCGCGCACCTGGCGAAGCAGCTCGGCGCATCGGAGCACACACTGGACGTCACCACCGACTGGGCCGGCCTCGCCGTGGCGATGGCCACCGGCAACCTCGATGCCGCATGGATGGGCCCGTGGGGCTACGTGCTGGCGCACCACGCGTCCGGTTGCCAGGCGATCGCCACCGTGCGCTACGACGATCGCCCGGTCTACAACGCGATCATCGTCGCGCGGCCCGGCCTGCCGATCACGACCTTCCCGGACGACACGCGCGGGCTGTCGATGTCGTTCGCGGACTCCGGTTCGACTTCCGGCTGGCTGGTGCCGACCTACTTCGCGCGCGAAGTCTGGAAGATCGACCCGAAGACGTTCTGGAAGTACAACGAAGGCGCATCCCACCCCGGCAACCAGATCGCGGTTGCCTCGGGCCAGGTCGACCTCGCCACCGACTTCGACCGTAACCGCAATGCGATGATCGCCTCGGGCCGCATCCGGCCCGAGCAGACTCGCATCGTCTGGACCTCGCCCGACCTGCCGAACGATGCGATCGCGGTGTCGAAGGCAATGCCGGCCACCGATGCGGACAGGATCAGGGCCGTGCTGGCGGCGATCGGGCCGGCGGAGGCCAGGGCGCTGCTGCCTGCCCGCTACACCGGCTTCAGTCCGGCCACGCATGCAACATATGCCACCATCGAACGCGCGGGCATCGCGGTCGGGCGCCTGAAGAAGCTGGCGGCCTGAAACAGCCATGCCATCCCGGCCGCCGACACCGCAACCTGCGCGCCCCATCTCTCCCAATGTAGCCGCCGCCTGCGATGCGCTGGAGGCACGATCGCGCGGAGGCTGGCGCTGGCTGAAGCTCACCCTGCTTGCCGCCGGCATCATCGGTTTCTATGCATTGTGCGCATGGCTCGCCCGGGTCGACCTGCTGCGGCTGTTCGAAGGGCTACCGAAGCTCGCATTCTGGATCAGCCAGGCCTGGCCACCCGCGATCGGCGAGCTGCCGGTGATCCTGCTGCGCACCGCCGAGACAATCGCCATCGCGGCACTGGGTACCACGATCGCGGTGCTGCTGGCGCTGCCCACCGCGGTATTCGCCAGCCGGAACATCACGCCGCTGCGCTGGGCCTACCATCCGGTACGCTGGCTGCTCAATGCATTGCGCGGCATAGATTCCTTCGTGTTCGCGTTGATCCTGGTCGCGGCGGTGGGCCTGGGTCCGTTCGCCGGCATGCTCGGCGTCGCCCTGCATACCTGGGGCAGCGCGGCCAAGCTGTTCGCCGACCATGTCGAGAGCGCATCGCTCGATACTGTCGAGGCGATGCGTACCACCGGTGCGACGCGCTCCACCGCGCTGGTCTATGCACTGGTACCCCAGCTCGCGCCGGTCACGGCCTCGACCGCGCTGTACCTGTTCGAGTTCAACGTGCGTGCCTCGATGGTGCTGGGCGTGGTCGGTGCCGGCGGTATCGGCCAGGAATTGAAGAACAGCATGGACCTGCTCGACTTCGCGCGGCTGGCCACGATCCTGGCGGTGATGCTGCTGGTGGTCACCGTGATCGACCAGGCGAGTGGCGCGTTGCGGGCGCGGCTGAAATGAACGATCGATTCCTGGCTCCAGCCCTCGCCTTCGACCGCGTCGGTCATCGCTACGGCGACCATGCAGCGCTCGACGATGTGAGCTTCTCCTGCGCGCCAGGCGAATTCATCGCACTGCTGGGCGCCAGCGGGTCGGGCAAGACCACGTTGCTGCGCGGCGCCGCTGGCCTGCTTGCCTTCGACCAGGGCGCCGTGCGCTCCCCGGGCAGCGGCGACCGGCGCACGATCGCGATGGTGTTCCAGTCGCACGTGCTGATCGATCGGCTGTCGGCGCTGGACAACGTCCTGGCTGGCCGCCTCGGATACAACCCGCGCTGGCGTGGCTGGCTGCGCCGGTTCAACCGGGATGACCGGCTGCTCGCGATCGACTGCCTCGACCGGGTCGGGCTGCTGTCGCATGCCGCGCGGCGCGTGGACACGATGTCGGGCGGGGAGCGCCAGCGGATCGCACTGGCACGCGCGCTCGCCCAGCAGCCGGCGGTGCTGCTGGCCGACGAGCCAGTCGCCAGCCTCGACCCGGAGGCTGGCGCGACCGTGCTGCGCCTGCTGCGCGACTGCTGCCGCGAGCGGCAGGCTGCGGTGGTCTGCAGCCTGCACCAGCCCTCGCTGGCACTCGAGCATGCCGACCGGGTGGTGGCCCTGCGCAGCGGGCGCGTGGTGCTCGACGCGCCGTCCTCCGCGCTGGATGCTGCAGCGCTGGCCGCGGTCTACCGCTGATCAGATCCGGTTGCGTGCCGCGGCCAGCGCCGCACGCACTGCCGATGGCGCGGTGCCGCCGGCATGGCTGCGGCTCGCCATCGAGCCTTCGACGGTGAGCACGGCATAGACGTCTTCGCCGATCGCCGGCGAGAACGCCTGCAGGTCGGCCAGCGGCAGGTCGGGCAGATCACAGCCAGCCTGCTCCGCATGGCGCACCGCGCGCGCGACCGCCTCGTGCGCATCGCGGAACGGTACGCCCTTGCGCACCAGGTAATCGGCGAGGTCGGTGGCGGTGGCGAACCCCTGCTTCAGTGCCTCGCGCATGGCATCGGGCTTGACCCGGATGCCGCCGACCATGTCGGCGTAGATGGTCAGCGTCATCAGCAGCGTGTCGACGGTGTCGAACAGCGGCTCCTTGTCTTCCTGGTTGTCCTTGTTGTACGCGAGCGGCTGGCCCTTCATCAGGGTGAGCAGCGCCACCAGGTGGCCGTTGACCCGGCCGACCTTGCCGCGCACCAGCTCCGGCACATCCGGGTTCTTCTTCTGCGGCATGATCGACGAGCCCGTGCAGAAGCGGTCCGCGAGGTCGATGAACGAGAAGCGCGGGCTCATCCAGAGGATCAGTTCCTCGGAAAATCGCGACAGGTGTGTCATCGTCAGGGAAGCGGCGGCGCAGAACTCGATCGCGAAGTCGCGATCGGATACGGCGTCGAGCGAGTTCGCGCAGATCGAATCGAAGCCGAGCTCGCGCGCGACCCGCTCGCGGTCGATCGGGAAGCTGGTGCCGGCCAGCGCAGCCGCGCCGAGCGGCAGGCGGTTCACCCGCTTGCGGCAGTCGGCGAAACGCTCGCGGTCGCGCGCGAGCATCTCGAAATACGCCATGAGGTGGTGCGCGAACGAGACCGGCTGCGCGACCTGCAGGTGCGTGAAGCCGGGCATCGCCGTCTCGACATGCTGCGTGGCAAGCCCGAGCAGCGCGGACTGCATCGCACGCAGTGCACCGTCGATCGCATCGATCGACGCGCGCAGCCACAGCCGGACATCCGTGGCGACCTGGTCGTTGCGCGAGCGGCCGGTATGCAGCCGCTTGCCGGCATCGCCGACCAGTTCGGTCAGTCGGCGTTCGATGTTGAGGTGCACATCCTCGAGGTCGAGGCGCCAGGTGAACCGGCCAGACCGCACCTCGTCGAGGATCTGCGCCATCCCGCGCTCGATGTCGGCGAGGTCGTGCGCCGACAGGATGCCGCAGCCGGCGAGCATCCGTGCATGCGCGAGCGAGCCCTGGATGTCGTACTCGGCAAGTCGCTTGTCGAAGTCGACCGAAGCGGTGTAGCGCTTGACCAGTTCCGATACCGGCTCGTCGAATCGACCGGACCAGCTGCTGCCACCGCTGATGCCGCCGATCGTGTCTCGCGCGGGAGCAAGGCCCGCCTGGTTTGCAGGCTGGACGGCGCCGGGTGTGTCTGGAATCTCGGGTTGCATCGGGCGCAGTCTGGCGTCGACAATAGAAGGATGGAAGGCCGTTCGAGTATAGGCGAAAACCCCGCCCCCCCTGCCCGGACGGAGGCTGCGCGCCATGCCTCGGGCACCGCGCGCAGCGGGGCCCAGCTGCCCGACTTCCGCAACCTCGGCGTGCTGTTGCGCATCCTGCTCGGTGTCAATGCCGCCTCCCTCGTGGCCGCGCTGCTCAAGACGCAGACCTTGTCGGCGATGGGCGAGACGCTGATCGAGGTCTCCGCGCTGGTGCAGCCGGCAATGTTCCTCACGCTGCTGATCCTCGCCGCCGCGCAGCCCCTGCTCGACCGTGTCCGCTACGAGTTCGGCGTGGCGGCGGTACTGCTGACCGCGATGGGCGTGACCGCGGCATTCAACCTGCTGGACGGGGGGATGATGGGCCCTGTCGGCGACACGCTGCCGCGCCACCTGTTCTGCACGATCATCACCGTCTGCATGCTGCTCGCATGGTTCGACCTGCGCAGCCGCGCGCTGTCGCCGGCACTGGTCGAGGCGCGGCTGCAGGCGCTGCAGGCGCGCATCCAGCCGCACTTCCTGTTCAACAGCCTGAACGCCGTGCTGTCGTTGATCCGTGCCGATCCCCGACGGGCGGAGCACGTGCTGGAAGACCTCGCGGACCTGTTCAGGGCATTGATGGCCGACAGCCGCGCGTTGTCGACCTTCGCCAGCGAAGTGGAGCTCGCACGGCAGTACCTCGCGATCGAGTCGGTGCGCCTCGGCGACCGGCTGCGCGTCGAGTGGGACATCCAGCAGATGCCGGGCGAGGCTCGCCTGCCGACGCTGATCCTCCAGCCCCTGCTCGAGAACGCGGTCTATCACGGCATCGAACCATCGATGGCGACCGGGACCGTAGTGATCCGGATCTTTCGCGCCGGAAACGAAGTGCACACGCTGCTGTCCAATCCGGTGCCGGCGGGCGGCGAGCGCAAGCAAGGCAACCGCATCGCGGTCGACAACATCCGGGAACGCCTGCAGTTGTTCTTCGACGCCGAGGCGCGCATGCGCATCCGGGAGCATGAAGGCCGCTACGAGGTGAGCATCCGCGTGCCCTACACCGACACCGACCGCCGGGCCTCGCCCGGGGCAGGTACTCCACCAACCTCAGGCCAGACCGGGGATCGATGATGAGCATGCCTTCCGAACCGCTGCTGCGCGTGGTGATCGTCGACGACGAGGCACCCGCGCGCAACCGCCTGCGCGACCTGCTGGTCGACTGCGCAGCTAAGGTGCCCCTGGAGATCGTCGGTGAAGCCGCCAACGGTCGCGAAGCCCTGGAGTTGCTGCAGGGCCAGGATGCCGACCTGGTACTGCTCGACATCCGGATGCCGGAGATGGGCGGCGTCGAACTCGCCGAGCACCTGCTCAAGCTGCAGCACCCGCCGGCGGTGATCTTCATCACCGCGTACGAGGAATACGCAGTGAAGGCGTTCGAACTCAATGCGATCGACTACCTGCTCAAGCCGATCCGCGCCTCGCGGCTGGCCGAAGCGCTGCTCAAGGCACGTTCGATCGTACCCCTGCGCGCGGATCTCCTGCGCGGGCTGTCGGACGCACCGCGCCAGCATCTGTCGGTGACCGAGGGGGGCAAGGTCTATCTGGTGCCGATCGCCGACATCGTGTATTTCAAGGCAGAACTGAAGTACGTGACGATCCGGACCGCGCAGCGCGAGTACCTGATCGAGGAGTCGCTGACGCGGCTGGAACAGGAGTATGCAAAACGCTTCGTCCGCATCCATCGCAACTGCCTGGTCGCGCGCGATGCGATCGTCGGCTTCGAGCGACTGTCCGGTGCCGAGACGGATGCACACTGGGTGGTGCTGCTCAGGGGCCTGGCCGACAAGGTGGCCATCTCGCGCAGGCAGCAGCACATCGTGCGCGACCTCTCGCGCTAGCCGTACAGCGCGCAGGGAGGGGTGGGGTCAGGTCTTGAGTTTTGCACTGAAGCAAAATTCAAGACCTGACCCCACCCCCGGTTCAGGGCTGGCGCGCGCGTCACCCGGCCGATAGCTGCACCGACCCGGGCAACGTACGGTAGTAGCGCGCGATGTCGCGCGGCAGCGGCCACCAGACGCCTTCGCTGTTCGCGCGCATGTGTTCGAGCGCGCGGCGCAGGTGCACGATGCGGAACGGCTGGCCGACGATGAAGGTATGCAGCGACATGCCGAACACCAGCGGCGCCTTGCGCGAGCGGCGCTTCATCTCGTCGAACTGGTCGATCAGCATGTCCGCGTACTGCTCGGCGGTGTGGCGCCGGCCGACGATCGCCGGCTGGTCGTTCAGCTCTATCGGATAGGGCATCGACAGCAGCCGCCCCTGCCGCCCCGCACTGCCCCCTTTCATCCAGAACGGCTGCTCGTCGCAGGTGCCCCAGTCGAGCACGTATGAATAACCGTTGTCGACCAGGTGGTCGGGCGTCTGCAGGCTGGGCGTGAGGTAGGGCGACAGCCAGCCCTCCGGCCGGACGCCGTCCGCGCGGGCCATCATGTCCGTGACCTCGCGTGTCATCCGCGCCTCCGCCTCGGGCGACATGTCGATCGGACGCTCGGTACCGTTCGAGATGCCGTGGCCGATCATCTCGTCGCCGCGATCGCGGTAGCGGGCGACCAGCTCGGGGCTGTGCTCGTAGTTCTCCGAGTTGACGATGACGCCGACGTTGATGCCCAGCTCATCGAACAGCTCGGCCAGGCGCCAGCCACCGACCCGGTTGCCGTACTCGCGCCACATCCAGCTGCGCTGGCTCCAAGGCTTCGTCTCGCGATCGAGATCGATCCCGCCACCGGCGCCGAACGGGAAGTGCTCGACGTTCACGGCAATGTAGACGGCCAGGCGCTTGCCGTCTGGCCATTCATAGGCGGGGCGCATATCGATGCCTGAATAGGGATAGCGGTCGTGAGAAGGCAGCATGGCGGCAGATCCTGGGTGTAGGGGATAGTGGGGTCAGGTCTTGCCTTTTGCATCTTCGATGCAAAAGGCAAGACCTGACCCCACCCGTTCAGCCGGTGCGCGGCATTCGCCAGGGCAACATCAGCTGTACCGCGGTCGAGGTCAGCCGGGGTACGTTGAGCGTCTCGTGCATCGAAACCACCGTTTCACCAAGCAGCCCGGAGGACAGCACCGAGCGCACGTAGAAGGGCGTGTCCTCGAGCGTCTGCGTCACGGTTGCCTGGGTGCCCGGGTCGGTGCGCATCGTGCGCCCGATGCGCCAGGCTGTCCTGGGCAGGGGCTGCCGGGGCGGCGGCTCGAAGGATTCGACCTTCGCATCGCGGTCGAAGCGCAGCGCGAGTACCCGGTCTGCACCGACTTTCTGCCGCACATCGTAGATCACCGCGGTGCTGCCATCGCGAAGGCTGGCACGCGACCAGTCCCATTCACGGAATGGCCGCTCGATCGGTTCGTCACCCTCATTGCTGTCGAGGTAGCCGTGCCCGGACCAGCTCATGCCCGGGCGGTCGAAGCGCGCCTCGACCGTGGCCGCCGGTGCGATCGGTCCCCAGCGGTGGCGTCCGCCATCGTCGAGCGTGGTGACGAACGGCGAGAGCGCGTGCGGATGTACCCGTACCCGTCCGCGCACCCGCTGCGGCAGCGGCACGCCCACCTCGTCGATGTCGATGGTCAGGCAGTTGCCGTCCCACTCGAGCCGGCTCGGGCCGACCGTGAACGAGCCAGGCGTGCGCTGCACCGAGCGCCGGCGCCGCTCGGTCATCGTCCAGCGCCTGCCGGCATCGCCGTAGAGCGCCACGTTGATCGAGCAGTAATGTTCCGGGTCCGCCGCCCCCTTCGACAACGCACGCCGATAGTACGGCGAGAAGACGCTGCCGACGAACGCGATGATGGTCAGGCCATGGCGGCCGTCGTCACTGAGCGCGTCGACATACCACCAGAGATAACCACCCGTGTCGACCGGCTGGTCGAACCGAGGTGCCCCAGAAGCGTCGCGGCCGCCAGCTGCCCGGACATCGCCGCCATCGGTACGCCCGGCCCCGGATGCACGCTGCCCCCCGCAAGATAGAGCCCTGGCAGGCGACTGCTCGACCCCGACCGCTTGAACAGGGCCATCCATCCCTGCGTCGCCCGTCCATAGAGCGAGCCCCCGGTCGCGGGGAACAGCCGCTCGAAATCGTGCGGTGTCGTGCGGACCGTGCTCGCCGGATCGATCTCCAGCTTCAGGCCACAGTGGGAAAGCAGCGCCTGCATCCGGTGTTCGCATGCATCGATCTCCGAGGATTCGAGGGGGCGGGTATCGCCGGTCGCCGGTGCATTCACCAGACAAAGCAGGCGCTCGCGACTGCCGGGCACCGGTGCCCGCGCCATCCCGGCCGCGCGGTCCTGCGCGCAGATGTAGACGGTCGGCTTCGACGGCAACCGGCCAGAGCCGAAGATGTCGCTGAACTCCGATGCGTAGTCGTCATCGAAGAACACGTTGTGGTTGTCGAGCGGAAAGCCAGCCGTGCGTGCATGCATCGACCAGGTCACCGCCGACAGCGAGCGAGCGGCGTGCGGAACGCGATCGACCGAGCCCGACACCGCCTCGCCGAGGCAGCCGCTGGCCAGCGCATGCGCGTCGCCGTTGAACACGACGCTTTCGGCATCGATCCGTTCATCGCCGGCCAGCACCACGCCGCAGGCCCGGCCACCGCGCACGAGTATCTCGTCGACTGCCGTGCCGTATCGGAACGTCACACCACGCTCGGCCGCCAGGGTGGCGATCGCGCAGGCCAGGCCGTGCATGCCGCCATCGACCGACCACACGCCGTCCATCTCGACCTGCGCGACCAGCAGCAGGGTGGCCGGTGCGCTCCAGGGCGAGCTGCCGCAGTAGGTTGCATAGCGGCCGAACAGCTGACGCAGCCGCGGATCGACAAACTGGCGCGCCAGCTTGGAAGCCAGCGAGGTGAACGGACCGAGCTTCACCAGTTCCTTCACGCCGCGCATGCCGAGCGAGCTACCCATGCCGACCAGGCTGGGTCGCGACGAGCGGATGTAAGGCCCTTCCAGCGCGTCGTAGACGTCGCGAGCCTGCCGGCAGAATGCGCGGAACCGCTTCGCCTCGGCAGCGCCAGCGAAGTCGCCGATCGCATCGACCGACCGTTCATGGTCGGCGAACAGGTCGAGCCGGCTGCCATCGCGCCAGGCGTGGCGTGCAAGCACCGGCAGCGGCGAGAGCTTCAGCCGCTCGTCGAGCGAGGCCCCGGCGCCGGCAAAGATCTGCTCGAACACCCAGCGCATCGTGAATACCGTGGGTCCGGAATCGACCGATGCACAGCCGGCCTCGACCCGGCGCATCTTGCCGCCGGGAGTTGCCGCACGTTCGACGACGGTCACCTGCACGCCGGCACAGGCGAGCTGCAGCGCGGTGACAAGGCCTCCGATGCCGGCGCCGACGACCACCGTGCGATGGTCCTTCAGGGCGCGGCCATGTTCGATGCCACCAGGCACGGAAGGCAGTGAACCATCAGGCATAGGTGCGCCCCTTCCAGGTACCGCGCAGGGCTTCAGGCACGAATCGTACGAACATCGACTCTGAGAAGTAGCCACCTTCGCGCGAGGCCCGGATCGCTTCCATGTGCGCTCCGGTACGCGCATAGCCATCCATCGACGCGATGCTGTCCCAGACCGTGAAGGTCGCCTGGCGCAGCAGCGGCGCCTCGCCGAGCCCGACTGCGAGCAGGCAACCGTGGGCATCGGCAAGCGAGCGTTCCGCCGGGGGCGCCTTGCTCCAGAACTCGCGCGCATGACGCGGGCGAATCGACGCGCGCGTGAGACCGGCAATCGGTCCGTCCTGCGGTGGTTGTGCCACTGGCTCGAAGCGGACGCCGTCCCAGCTGCCACGGCACGAGAACGCACGCAGCCGTACTTCGAGGTATTCGCGCGCATGGTCCCGGTAGGCCTGCACCAGCGCGGACCGTTCCAGGAAGTCGTACGCCGCGGCGGGACCGTCGAACAGGCAGAGCAGCCCCTGCCGCGAGGCGCTCGGCTTCAGTCCAAAGCCGCCTTCGAAGCCACTGCCGAGCACCTTGGCGAAACGCACGCCGGGCTGGCCTCGTACCGCGCTGCGTCCGAACGCGAAACGGCCGTATCCCCAGAGCCGGGAGGCGGGCCGGATATCCGCCAGCACGACCACTACCACGGGTTCGGCGGGCTGCGGGCGATCGGCGCACTGGCCGGCGGGGATCTGCGCATTCCCCGGGACGGCACCAGCTTCCCGCACCGCTGGACCGGCCGCCGCCGAGGGCAGCGACCGGTGCAGCGAGCCCGGGTTCACCTTGCAGCGACCAGGTCCACACGCCGCGAGTTGGCGTCGGCACCGCCGATCACGAACTCGGGCTTGCGCATGTCGATGCGGGCCACCGGCACGCCAGCCGCGGTCAGTGCATCGCGCACCGCCACGGCGCGGTTACGCGCCAGGTCGAGGTTGGCCTGCGGGTTGCCAGTGCGGTCGGTGAAGCCGGACAACGCGATCTTCACCGAGGCATCGGCCATGGCCGCCTTGGCCGCCTTTCCGATCTCGGCCTTCGCCGCAGCCGAGAGGTCGGACCTGCCGGTGTCGAACAGCACGCGGCCGAGCACGCCTGGCGGCGGCGCCGCCGCGCGGGGTGCACCCGTCGCGCCGGTAACCCTGCCCAGTTGCGGGTAGTCACGCAGCATGCTCACCCCGTACAGCGGCTTGTAGGCTCCCTGGTGGCAGGTCGCGCAGTTCACCTTCGCGACATCGCCGGTCGGGCCCAGCCGCCCGGCCGGGAATACCGGCGTCAGCGGCTCGATGTACGCGGTGTTGATCTCGCGAGCCATCCTGATGCCGTGCCAGGCCGTGACGCGTTGCGGGGGCGCACCTTCCCATTTCGCGAAGTTCTGCGTGTTGTGGCAGTAAGTGCAGTTCACGCCCAGTCCGTCCGACATGTGCATCATCAGCGAATAGGTGAACTCGGCCTGCTTGATCGACGAGCGGTTGCCAGTGGGCAGCGCAGTCGCCCCGTTGTTCCGGATCTCCTTCGGGTCGCTCGACAGGTAGTCGCGCAGCGCGTCGTAGGGCAGCGATGCGAGGCCGACGTTCGCCGCAGCCTTGTTCTGGCCAGCGTCATTGCCGAGGGCGCGCGTTGCCTGCGGATGCAGCGGCGACCGGTACCAGACTTCCGCCGGGTTGTGGTTGCCACGGTGGCAGGTATAGCAGGTCACGCCGGTCTGGGACACGTGCGCAGTCCAGCGGCTGTTGATCGCCTGCGTCATCTGGATCATCCGGCGTGCGACGACCTTCGTGTACATCGAGTCGGAGGAGAAGTCCTCGCCCGGCGCATGGCAGTACGAGCACTGCTCGTTCGGAGCGACCCATGCACTGATCGCCACCATCAGCCGGGTGAACTCGGCAGCCGACACGTCGCCGAGCACCTGGACGTTCTTGTACACATCCCGTGCGCGTGGACCGTCGGCCGGCACCGCCGGCAGCGGATCGGGCACGACGTTCTTGTACGTCTCGGGGATCAGGATGCGCGGGTTGTAGACCTGCACCATGCCGGTGCCGCGAAAGCCGTGCTGGACGGTGTCCACCGGCGGCCGCTCGCAACCCGAGAGCAGCGCACTGGCGGCGATCGCCGCCGCGGCAAGGCAGATCCGGCGGATGTAACCGCTGCTGGACTTCATCATTTCACCCCCTGGATCAGCGTGGCCGGGTCGACGACCGCCGGGAACACGGCCGGGTACATCGGTGCGACACCATGCTTGACCGCCCACAGGTACCAGTTATCCACGACAGTCCCGGTGAGCAGGATGCCGATGCCACCGACCAGCGGGCACAGCACTGCGAACCACCATGCCCAGCGATGGATCGATTCCATCGTGGCGTTGAAGCCCATCGTCCAGCGCCAGAACAGCGCCGCGCGCTCCGAGGCCGTGCCCCGATCGACGATCTGCTCGATCTCGCGCTCGCCGCCGAAACGGGTGACGGCGAGGATGGTGCCGCCATGCATCGCGAACAGCAGCGCCGAACCGTAGAGGAAGGCGATGGACAGCGCATGGAACGGGTTGTAGAACAGGTTGCCGTAGCGCAGCGAGAACGCGGCGGTCCAGTCAAGATGGGGGAAGATACCGAACGGCACCGCCTCGCCCCAGCTGCCCATCAGCAACGGGCGGATGAAGCCCAGCACCAGGTACAGCCAGATCGCCGCCGCGAATGCCCAGGCCACGTGCGTGCCCATGCCCAGGGCACGGGCACGGGTATACATGCGCGCCCACCAGAGCAGCAGCGACACGGTCAGGAAGAAGCCCGCCATCATCCACCAGCCACCGTCGTTCAGCGGCGGCAGGCTGAGCCCATAGCTCGGCGGCGGCGGTTCCAGCGCGAGCCAGAACAGTTGCCGGACGAACTGGATCGGGTCCCAGTTGACCGAGGCCAGCATGTTGAAGCCGATGATCCAGAACGCCAGCAGCCCGCACATCAGCGAGGCGAGGCCCAGCCCGCCCAGGTAGATCGGGCCGATCTGTGCGTTGCCGATGCGGCCCAGGAGATGGACGATCATCGGCTCGCCGGTGCGCGGGCTGTTGCCCTTGCCCAGCGGCACGCCGTGCGAAGCAGGCCCGGTGGGCTGGATCTGCGTGAAGATGTTCTGATAGTAAGACATGCGTGTCTCCTCGCTTCTCGTTTTCGCCTACGACCAGATCGGCAGGTTGAGCCACCAGCCCCACCACTCGGGCCAGCCACGCGTCCAGAACGGGCCACTGATCACGATGCACACTGCGCTCCAGAAAACCGCCGCCAGGGCGAGGAACAGGCCGAGCCTGTGGATGCCCAGCGTACCGATCGAGTAGCCGATCGTGTCGCGGAAGAAGGTGTCCTCGTGTTCGGGGGTCTTGACGGCCTCGCCCTTCGGCGGGTTGGTGGCCGACAGCACCAGCGCGCCGTGCAATGACAGGGCGAACGTGCAGGTGAAGAAGAAGCTGACGGCGATCATGTGCGCCGGGTTGTAGTGGAAGTGCAGGTACTGGTAGCCGACGTTCGACACCCAGTCGAGGTGGCTGAAGATGCCGTAGGGAAATCCATGTCCCCAGGCGCCGAGCAGTAGCGGACGCACAACCACCAGCGTGACGTAGGCGCCGATCGCGAAGGAGAATGCGAAGGGTACGTGGTAGCCCATGCCGAGCTTGCGGCAGATTTCGACCTCGCGCAGCGCCCATGAACCGAAGGCACCTATCGCGCAGACCGTGATCAGCTGCCACAGCCCGCCCTCCAGGAGCGGTGCCAGGCCCAGCCCGTACTTGAGGTCAGGCGGCGCGATATTGATCTGCCAGAGGTTCCAGGTCGGGCCCTGCGAGGCCCCCCAGAGGATCAGTGCGGTGCCGAGGATGCTGAAGAACATCGTCGTCACACCGAAGAAGCCGACGTAGAACGGCCCGATCCAGAAATCGAAGAGGTCGCCCCCGACGAGCGTGCCGCCACGGACACGGTACTTTCGTTCGAAACTCAGCATTGCCATCTTGGGTCCTCCCGCCGTGCGGCGCCTCGTTGCGCCATCGCGGTCGAAATCGATATCGGGGTCAGGTACGAATAACGCCGGTACTGCAGGGCCTGAGGCCCTCCTTCTGCCCAGGTCGGCGGACGAGGCCCGGCAAGCCGCACCGGTGCCTCGCCCCCCTGGGGTACAACGTGCTTCTGCTGCGTACTACTTCGGTGTTGCCGCCGGCATCGGCGCGTTCTGCGTGGTTGCCGGCCCTGCCTTCGGACCGTCCAGCCAGTTGAACTTGTTCGTGCTCAACAGGATGAGATGGATCATCGCTGCCAGCGAGAACAGGAAGACACCCTGGATGACCATGGCCCGCAATGGGTCGTACAGACGCCAGATTCTCCACATGAGTTCTTTCTCCTAAAGTAATTGCGACATGAAGTTGTAGACCGCCACCTTCACGCCGTCATTCAACGACTCGGCACCTTCAGCCCCCGGAAGCCAGGAACGCCAATGCCAGCCCAACTTCTGCGCGACGAGGGCGATCGCGAGAATGGTCGCGAAGCTCACCGCATAGATGATCTCGAAGGACTTCGAATCGCCCTTCATGATCCTCTGCACGGAACCTGCGGTCAGGTCGGTCATCGTTATTCCTTTCTGGATCTAGAACCAGGGACGCCAGGCCCAGACCAGGATGTGGGCCACCACGGCGACTGCCGTGAAACCGATCATTCCCTGGATGTAGAACTGGTGGAACTCCTGTGCCTCGCTGTCCGTGAGGCCGGAGATGGAGCTTCGTTCAGCCATTTGGTGATACCTCCTGATGACGGCTGTTACCGCAGGCTTTCGGGGCCTGCGGCGGGACCGCCGCGACACTTCGTCGCGGCGAACACTTCCGTCCGGTACGACTGGACAGAATCGGTCGCAACGCGCGCCGCGCCGAACGGGCGCGTGCGCGTCGAAAAACGTGTTTTGCTTGCGGGGCGGACCATGCACGCAGTCATGCCGGCTCCTGCGCTGGCGTCAGGGCAGCCAATGCCGGCGCCGGACGGACCCTTGCGTCGTCGCCCTGCACGCGCGCAAGCGTCACGCGCGACTCGCCTGCGTGGCGCGTATTGCGCTCGACCTCGTCGCGCAGCTGCTTGGCCGCCGAGATGCGCACCAGCACCGGGAACGCATCGACGCGCTCATCGAACGCTGCCTTTGCATCCTCGTCCCAGGCCAGCTCCGCGTGCAGCCGGGCCGGCGTCGCATCGACCCGGTCGAGATCCGTACCCAGCGGAATCATGTGGAAGAGCGCGTCGAAGAGCGCGTTGCAGACTTCCTGCACCAGGTAGGTCGCGCCGCCGTAACCCATGAAGGGCGTGCCAGTGTGGCGGCGGATGATCGCGCCCGGGAACGAGGCCGGTATGTAGGATGCTTTCGCGCCCATCTCGGCGAGGTACATGCGTTCGTTGAAGCTGCCGAACATCACGAGCGGCGTCTTCTCGCGCACCATCTGGCGTACCGCCTCGTTGTCCGTCTTGGCGCCGGCCTTGCGCGAAACGGCGAACGTGCACGGCAGACCGAGCTCGCCTTCGAGGAAGTGGCGGATGCCACGCGTGTAGGTCTCGTTGGCCACTACGGCGAAACTCGCGGTGCCGAAGAAGTCCTGAGTCACCGAGCGCCAGAGGTCCCAGATCGGCTTGATCGTCGTGTGCTTCTCGCGCTCGATGAACGGCTCGGGATCGAGCCCGAGGAGCTCGCCGAGGGAGCGGAGGAACTTCGTCGTGCTGTGCAGGCCGATCGGTGCCTGCAGGTACGGCCGATCGAGCGCTTCGCACAGCAGGCGCCCGAACTCTCGGTACATGCAGATGTTCACGTCGGCATCCACCAGGCGGCGTACGTCGGCGAGGTGGCTTCCCAGGGGGAACACCATGTTGACTTCGGCGCCGATGCCCTCGACCAGTCGCCGGATCTCGGCGACGTCGCTCGGCGAGTTGAACATGCCGTAGCTCGGGCCGAGAATGTTCACGCGTGGCTTGTCGCCTTCCTTCACCGGACGGCGCTCCGGCATGGTGCCGCGCTTGGAAGCGTATTCGGTCCAGAGCCAGTACATCGCGCGGTTTGCGCTCTGCCACTGGTCCTCATCGATCGTGCGCGGCAGGAAGCGGGCAATGCCGGTCCCCTCGGGCGTCACGCCACCGCCGATCATCTCGGCGATCGAGCCGGTGACGACCACCGCCGGCAGGTTCGGGTCGAGTACCGCGTGGGCGCGCTTCATCGCGCCTTCGGTGCCGTGCTGGCCGAGTTCCTCCTCGGCCAGCCCGGTGACAACGATCGGCAGCTCGTGCGGCGGCAGTGCGTCGGTGTAGTGCAGCACCGAGGTGACTGGCAGGTTCTCGCAACCGACCGGGCCATCGATGACAACCTGAAGGCCCTTGATCGCGGCGAACACGTACACCGCACCCCAGTAGCCGCCTGCGCGGTCATGGTCGAGGATCAGGCTCATATCAGCCCGGCCTCCTCGGCCTTGCGCTGCTTGGCCAGTTTGGCCAGGTTGCGCTTCTGCTGCTCGCGGAACTCCGGGCGGTCCTGGGGAACGCCGTCCTGCGCCTGCCACACGCCGGCGGCATGGCCTTCACCGACGCCGTCGAAGAACGCTTTCATCTCGTCGAAGCGAGCCTTGTTGCCGAGCGCCGCATTGACCACGGTCGCCAGCGAGCCTGCGCCCGCCGGTCCCATCAGCGGCCGCGCCGAAATCAGGTTGGTGAAGTAGAGCGCCGGAATGGTCGCCTGCTTGGCCGCCTGGACGACCGGCGTGGTGCCGATCGCGAGATCGGGCTTGAATTCGCGCATCGCCGCGAGGTCCTGTTCGAGCGAGGCCCGATACTGGACGTGCACGCCACGGGCTTCGAGCCACTGGCGATCTGCATCGCTCCACGGCGTGCGCGGGCAGGCAGTTCCGACGTAGCGCAGGTCCGCGCCGCTTTCCACCAGCAGTCGGCCGACCAGCAGTTCGGAACCTTCGTAGCCGCTCATCGTGATACGGCCCTTGATGGGCATCTTCGAGAGCGCGCCGCGGATCATGGGCAGGATGCGGTTCTTTGCCGCGTCGATCTTCGCGCGTGGTACGTTCACCGATTGCCCGATCGCCTCCAGCCACGCTTCGGTACCGTCATGGCCGACCGGCGCAGAACCGACGATCGGCCGCCCAGCCGCCTCGAACTCGCGGATGCTGGCGGTATAGAACGGATGGATCGCGGCGATCACCGAACCGTCGAGCGCGGCGTACAGCTCGCGCCATTCGCGGGTCGGAACCACCGGGCCAGCGGCCAGGCCCATCGGCTCGAGCATCATGCCGATGCTCATCGGGTCGGCCGGGAACATCTCGCCAAGGAGGGTCACCGTCGGCACGCCGCTGCGCGCACCGGGCTGGTGGTTGCGCGGCGCCTGCACCGGGCCAGTCTCGGCCTCGGCACGCGCGAACCGCAGCATGGCACCGGCCAGCACATCCTTCGCTTCGGCATGGGTCGGCACGCCGAAGCCCGGTACGTCAATGCCGATGATGCGCACGCCGTCGATTTCCTTCGGCAGCAACTGCAGCGGCACGCCGCTCGCGGTCGGCACGCACAGGTTGATGATCACGATCGCGTCGTACAGGGTGGGATCGGCCAGCTTGAACACCGACTCGCGGATGTCCTCGAACAGCTTGCCGGTGACCAGCGTCTCTGAGTTGAACGGCACGTAGCCGACCGTGCGCCGTGCGCCGTAGAAGTGCGACGTGAAGGTGAGCCCGTAGACACAGCAGGCCGACCCCGAAAGCACGGTCGCGGTGCGGCGCATGCGCAGGCCGACGCGCAGGCTGCCGAAGGCCGGGCACATCGACTGTGGCTGATCGTGCGGACCCTTCGGATAATCGAGGGCGTACTGGTCGAGCGCGCCACCCTTGCCGGCGGCACGCGCCGCCGCTTCCATCGTGTCCTTGCCACCGTGGCAACCGGCACCGTCAACCGGTGCCACCGCCGCGCCGCGCGGATGCAGCGTGACCGGGATGGCGGCAGGCGCGGGCCGTCCCGGGTCGGCGGGCTTGGGCTGGAAGGTATCCATCGGCTCAGGCTTCGTCGTAGACCACTTCGAGGGTCTTCTTCTCGACCGTCTCGCGACCGAGCATGTCGGCGACAGTCGCCGGCTGCATCACATAGTCGCGACCGGTGATCTCGCTGCTGAACAGCGAGAGCAACTGGTCCTGGCTGAGCGGCTTCGGCCGTACCGGCGGCGCGCTGGCGACATTCGACGCGAGGTTCTCGAACACCGGAGCCCACTGGGTGCCGGGGCGACCGATGATTTCGTAGTTGGCGCTCTTGCGGCGGATGTCGTCGTTGGCCGGGATCGAGGCGAGTACCGGGATGCCGACTGCCTCGGCGAACTTCGCCGCTTCACCGGTACCGTCTTCCTTGTTGATCACCAGGCCGGCGACGCCCACGTTGCCACCGAGCTTGCGGAAGTACTCGACCGCCGAGCAGACGTTGTTCGCGACATACAGCGACTGCAGGTCGTTACTGCCGACGACGATGACCTTCTGGCACATGTCGCGGGCGATCGGCAGACCGAAGCCGCCGCAGACCACGTCGCCGAGGAAGTCGAGCAGCACGTAATCGAAGCCCCAGTCGTGGAAGCCGAGCTTCTCGAGGGTCTCGAAGCCATGAATGATGCCGCGGCCACCACAGCCACGGCCGACTTCAGGGCCACCGAGTTCCATAGCGAAGACGCCGTCGCGGATGAAGCAGACGTCGCCGATCGAGACCTGTTCGCCGGCCAGCTTCTTCTTCGAGGAGGTCTCGATGATGGTCGGGCAGGCCTTGCCGCCGAACAGCAACGAGGTCGTGTCGCTCTTGGGGTCGCAGCCGATCAGGAGTACTTTCTTGCCCTGCTGGGCCATCATGTAGGACAGGTTGGCCAGCGTGAAGCTCTTGCCGATGCCACCCTTGCCGTAGATCGCGATGATCTGCGTGTCCTTGGTCGCAGGGCTGGTCGAGACCGCATCAGGCTCGATCGCCGCCTCTGCGCGAAGCGCGTTCTTCATGGCGAACTGCACGACCGATGCGGCGGTATTGGTGGAGCTCATTGCACGTCTCTCCAGTCGAGAATCATCTTCAGGCAGGAAGCGTCGGTGAACGCGGTGCGGTAGGCCGACGCGGCATGCGCCGCCGGCACGCGGTGGGTGATCAGGCCGTCGAGCGACAGGCGGCCCGAGGCGAGGAGGTCGGTGACTGCAACCAGGTCGGCGGGCTTCCATTCCGCCGCGACCCGCAGGCGGGCTTCGCGCATGAATGCAGGTGCGAATGCGAACTGCAGCGGTGCGCTGTAGAAGCCGGCGAGCACGATCTCGCCGCCGGCGGCCAGGCGCATCACCAGCGTGTCGAGCAGCTTCGAGTCGCCACTGACATCGTAGATCGAGCGGTAATCGCGGCGCTCGTCGGACGCGGGATCGATCACCGTGTATCCGTCGGCACCTTCGCGCCGCGCGGCGTTCGTCTCCCAGACCACCGGAGCGCCACCCGCAGCCACGGCCAGGCGCGCGAGCAGGCGGCCGAGCACGCCATGGCCGACGATCAGGTCGGGCAGCACCGCGTTCGGCGCTGCCAGGGCATGCTGCGCGGTAGCAGCAAGGGCGAGCAGCACCGCGCCTTCGCCGAGGTTCTCCGCGACTGGCGTCGTGCGCGACCCGGTGACCACCAGCGTCGCCGCGGCACCGCCGAACAGGCCACGCACTTCGCCGAAGCAGCGTGCGCCAGGCACGAACACCCGCTCGCCGACGCGGCGGCCCGAAGACGCGCCCGCTTCCACGATCTGGCCGACGGATTCGTAGCCGGGGACCAGCGGATAGCCGAGGCCCGGAAACTGGGGCATCTCGCCCAGCCAGAGCAGTCGTTCGGTACCGGTACTGATGCCGCTCCATTCGATGTCGACCACGACATCGTCGTCTCCAGGCGCAGTGAGGGCGAGTTCGCTCAGAACCAGCTGCTGCGGCTTCTCGAGCACGACTGCCAACGCGTTCATGCGCCGTTCCCCACTGATCACTTGCCACCTCTGCATCGTCTGAGCCTGGCCGACCTCGGCGCGTTACGCCGGGACCACCCGCGACGTGTCAGATTACTCTGACGACATTTAATGTCAAGTGTCATTTACAGCGCTTTTCGGTCGTCGAGCCTCGGGCGCGCGACCAGCAGCCCGGTCTGCAACGGACTCGGCGTGGGCACGATGCGCACGTCGGTGAACCCTGCCTGCTCGAGCAGGCGCTCGAAATCGGCGGGTGCACGCGAACGCCCGCGCCCCATTGCCATCAGGTAGAAACCGAAATACGCCGCCCCCATCGGCTCGGCACCGCTGGTACCGGCCATCGGCTCGGCGATCAGCAGCGTGCCGTCGTCCGGGATGGCCCGCCGCACTGCGGCAAGCAGCTCCAGGACCGTCTCGTCCGGATGGTCGAACAGCACCCGGACCAGCGTGATCAGGTCTGCACCAGCCGGCAGCGCATCGCGGCGGAAGTCGCCACCGACGGCCGTTGCCCGGTGCGCGAGCCCGCTGGTGGCAAACCGGCTGGTCGCGCGGTCGGCGACCGCCGGAAGGTCGAACAGCTGCAGCGAGATCGACGGGACTTCGGCTGCAACGGCACACACGAAACTCCCGTCGCCACCGCCGACATCGAGCAGCCGGCGATGACGGTGCAGCGGCCAGGCAGCGAGGATCTCGCGCGTCACCAGCGGTTGCGAATCCGCCATCAGCCGGGAGTATTCGGCGACCTGTTCCGGCCCGAGGGCTGCAGCATCGGGGTTGCCGGCATAGGCCCAGTAGCGGCCCAGCTCGGTCCGGTCGCGGTCGCCACGGAGCAGTGCGACCGGGTCGCGCAGATCGGCGTAGAGCAATGCGTGGTGTTCGATCATTGCCACGACGCCCGGGTTGCCGACCAGCGCCGCGCCGAGCACGCCCAGGCCGTAGCGGCCGTCACTGCGCTGCTCGATCAGCCGCAGCGAGGCGGCAGCGGCGAGCAGGCGGTCGGTCGCATCCTGCGGCAGCGACAGGCGCTGCGACAGGGCGCGGGCATCGAGTGGCGACACCTGCAGGATGCCGAACAGGTCGAGCCGCACGCAGGCCAGCAGGACCTGGGAATAGACGAAACCCGCGCACAGGTCGAACAACTCGCGCGCACGGCGGCGCGCGAAAGGGCGCGTCAGCGGGAACGATGCCGCCCAGCGCTGGAATCGTTCGCTCGAGACCAGCCGGTCTCGCGTGGCGAGCCATCGATCGGCCCAGTTCAATGCGGCATCCATGCAGCGTGCGTCCGTTCAGGCAGTCGTCGATGCGTGCGGTCGGTGCGTACGGCAAGCCCCTCGAACCGCACGCCGGCCGGTCAAGCAGCGCGTTGCGCGAGTTCCGACGGCAGGAAGCGCTGGGCTTCCATCTGGATCACCGCCTTCAGGCCGGCGGCGCCCGAACAGGCGGGGATCGAATCGACCGCTTCGGCGATCAGCCGGTCCAGATGGGCCACCGCTGCGGTGACGCCCATATGGGCGACCGAGTTCGGACGGCCGAGCCGCTTGTCCTGGCCGATCGGCTTGCCCAGTTCGGCCTCGGTCGAACAGACGTCGCGGATGTCGTCGGCGACCTGGAACGCCTCGCCAAGGCGCTCGCCCAGCTTGCGCCACGGCAGCGATTCATGACCGGCCGCTTCCGCACCCGCCATCGTCGCGGCACCGAACAGTGCGCCGGTCTTGGCACGCTGGTACTCGGCCAGCGCGACATGCGATTCGCATTCCCAGGCCTGGCCGGCGACGATGCCCGATGGCATGCCGACCGCACGGCCGATGATGTTCATCAGCGGCCCCAGACGGCGCGGCGCGGCGCCGCAACCGCGGGCCAGCGTCTGGAACGCCAGCACGATCAGCGCATCGCCGGCGAGCACCGCCAGCCGCTCGCCGAACGCGCGATGCACCGACGGCTTGCCCCGACGGGTCGGCGCATCGTCGAAGCAGGGCAGGTCGTCATGCACCAGCGAAGCGCAGTGCAGCAGTTCGATCGCGGCCGCGGCCGACTCCGCGATCTCGGGGTTGTCTTCGCCGCAGGCGCAGGCGACGGCGAGGGTGAGCCGCGGGCGGATCCGGGCACCACCGGGGAACACCGAATAGCGGATCGCCGCCGCCAGGCGCGGCGGGCAACCAGGCTCCTGTGCCTGCGCCACGGCCACTGCAAGCGATTGCTCGATGGCGCAGGACAGCGCCTGCTCGATTCGGTTCATCGGGTCCATTTCCGCTCCTCGGGGATCATTCGGGCACTGGCCGGACGTCCTCCCTGCGGATTCATGGCTTTCGCTACGACACCAATCCGTCAGGCTGGGTTGTCATCCAGAGTGTCACGTACTGTAGACATGTTGCCCCCGCTGCGTCAATCGGAATCTGGAGACGTCCCGGCGAGCATCGACCGCAGGTGCCCAGCCACCTCGGCGGCCCGCTCTTCATGGGCCAGATGGCCCAGCCCGTGCATTTCGACGATGCGCGTTCCAGCCACGCGATCACGGATACGCAGCGCGTCTCCCGGACGCACGGTACGGTCGCGCGTGCCGACCAGCAGCAGCAGCGGGCACGGCAGCCGCGGCAGGTCGCGTTCGAGTGCGTTCAGGTCCCAGCTGGCCATCATGCGCAACACCCCCGCGACATGACCGGGATTGCGCACCAGCCGTTCGTACAGGGCGAGACCTTCGGCATCGAGGATCGAACCGGTGCTGCGGATCATGCGCTCGGTCGCCGCCCCACCAGCCGCACGCCATGCAAACAGACGAGGTACCAGGGAACTCGCCGCCAGCATTTTCGCCGCCGGCAGGAAGAACTGGCCGGCCAGGCCCTGCAGCGGCAACAGCGCGGCATTGATGCCGGCCAGCACCCGAAGGTCGAGCAGCCCGTCGATGCACATGCGTGCGAGCACCGCCGCCCCGGCCGAATGGCCCAGCGCCCATTCCGGCCGCACACCGAGCGACAGGTGCAACCGCTCCAGCAGCTGCGACAGCGACGCGGCCATTCCGGGCAGCGACAGGTCGGCATCGGCGGGCGTACCGGTGAACCCATGGCCTGGCAAGTCGGGTGCGATCACGGTGAAATGCTCGGCCAGCAGCGGTGCCAGCGAGCGCCATGAATGGCTCGCCGCGCCGGTGCCGTGCAGCAGCAGGATCGCCGGCCGTCCCGGCGACGGCTCTCCGAGCACCTGCACATGCCAGTGCAGCCCGCCGCACTCGACGAAGCGGCTCGCAACACGGTTCGGCCAGTCGGCGCCCTCGGTCTCCCAATCGAGCGCCGCGCGGGCCACGGTCATGGGGCGCGGCCCGGACGCGGCCGCGCCCCCGTTTCGATCGCCACCACCTGCTTTACTGCACCCGACAGCGCGGCGGAATCCGCGTACGGCAGCGCCAGATAGCGTGCGCCCATCGCAGTGGCGATCTTCTCCGCCGCGGGCTGCGGCCGCGGCCCGGTGTCGATCAGCAGCGCCTGCACCCCGCAAAGGCGCAGTTCGGTCGCCGCCTGCAGCGCGTCGGCCTGCGCACGCTCGCGATCGGGCTTGCCATCACGAGCCAGGTTGCCGCGGCCGTCGGTGATCATGATCAGCACGGCGCTGTCGCCCTTGCGCCGTACCGAATCGGCCAGCACGCGCGACGCATCGATGCCTGCCGCCAGCGGCGTGCCCCCGCCACCCGGCAGCCCGGCGAGCGAACGCTTCGCGCGCGTGAGCGAACGCGTCGGCGGCAGCACGATCTCGGCACCCGGACCCCGGAAGACGATCAGCGCGACCTGGTCGCGCCGCACATAGCAGTCGGCCAGCAGCAACTCGACCGCGCCCTTGGCTTCGGCCAGCCGGTTCAGCGCCTGCGATCCGGACGCATCGACCGCGAAGATGGTCGTCGTCTGCGCGCGCTCGCGGTAGCGCTGCACCCGGAAATCGTCGCGCCGCACGTCGATGCGCCCGGCGTGCGCGGCACCGCTGGCGCACGACGCCTGGCGCTTGCGCTCGCGCAGGCGCAGCGGCTGCCATGGCGCGGCCGCACGCAAGGTATCGACGAGTGCCAGCCGCTGTCCGCTGCGCGGATCGCCAGGCCGCGATCCCGCCGGCCGGCCGCGGCGCTGCCCGCGCTGCATCGCGCCGGAACGGCCGCCAGCCGAACGCGCGCTCTTCGGCTGCAGGCCGGCCTGCAGGAGCGCGAGCAGTCCGCCCGGGATCGCGGCCTTCACCGCGTCGAGCACACGATCGTCGAGCGGCCGGTCGTCCGCCGGCGTGTCTTCATCCGGCGGAGGTTCCTCGTCACGCGCATCTTCCGGTGGCGGCGGTGGCGGCGGGTCCTCCGGCGGCGGCTCGGCTTCAGCTTCGGTTTCCGGATCTGCAGGTATCCGGGTCGCCCGTGGCGCCAGTACCAGCCGGGCCGCCAGCGTCGCGTCTGCCTCGACCACATGGTCGCGCCCGTCCAGGGCTGCCGCCGCCCTGGCGGCACGCACCGCGGCGATGGTCGTGCGCGGGGAGTCGACGCCCAGCGCCAGCGCCGTTGCGCACAGCGCCTCGAGCAGTGCGTCGTCGAGCACTACCGACGGCAGGAGCTCGCGCGCCGCCGCAACGCCTTCCCGATCGGGCGGCGGTTCGATCGCCTCGCGCAACGGCAGGTCGCCGAGATCGACCAGGAACGCGAGCCGTTCGACCAGCGTTGCCGGCACCGACTCGTCGTCGTGGGCGCTCTCGTCCAACGCGACCACGCCGAAACGGGTTGGCAGCAGGGTGCTGAAGCCGTCGCGCTCGATGCGGATCTCGCCATGGTCCAGCGCAGCGGCGATCTTCGCCGCGACCCCGGTCTCGATGCGCTCGGCCATCGCCACCAGCGCGACGCCGCCGTCGACTTCCGCAAGCAGGCCGCGCTCGGCCACTGGCCGGCCGGCATTGAGCGTCGCCGCGAGGTCGAGGCCGCCGAGCAGCCGGCCATCACCGATCTGCAGCGGGACACGCCGCACCGGCGCCGATGGCGGCAGCGCCTCGCGCAGCGCGTGCAGCCAGCGATCTCGCACCGGGCCGGCGCGCGCGCGCAGCAATACCCCGCCCAGGCCGTGGGGATCGACGGCAAACAGTGCCAGCGCATCCATCGAATCGGCCCATGGACTGCGTGCTGCCGGACGGGACGGTGTGCCATCCGGGGAAGGCGCGCCCGCCTGGCCGGGAACGGCGGTGCGCGGCGCCTGCGCCGGCCCGGGCATCGCTCAGGCCCCGAAATGCTCGGCGATCGCGCGTTCGATCCGGCTCGCCGACCCCGCGTCCTCGAGCGGATTGCGCCGCAGGCGGTGCCGCAGCGCAGGTGCCGCGACGCGCTTCAGGTGACCGTCGTCGACCGCCCGGTCGCCCTCGAAGGCGGCCAGCGCACGCGCCGAGCGCATCAGCGTCAGTTCACCGCGCAGGCCGTCGGTGCCCAGCGCCATGCACAGCGCGGCGGCCTGCTCGAGCACGCGGTCGGGTACATCGACCTCGGCCAGGTGGCCGCGCGCCGCCGTGAGCCTGCGCCGCAGCTTCGCGTCTTCCTTCTCCCATGCGGCAATGAACGCCACGGGATCGCGCTCGAAGGTATCGCGCCGGCGCACGACCTCGATGCGCGTGGGCAGGTCGGTCGGCGTCTTGACCTCGACCGACAGCCCGAACCGGTCGAGCAGCTGCGGGCGCAGCTCGCCTTCCTCGGGGTTGCCGCTACCCACCAGCACGAAGCGCGCCGGATGTCGGATCGACAGCCCCTCGCGCTCGACCACATTCTCGCCGGAGGCGGCGACGTCGAGCAGCAGGTCGACCAGATGGTCTTCCAGCAGGTTCGCTTCGTCGATGTAGAGAAAGCCACGGTTCGCGCGCGCCAGCAGCCCGGGCTCGAACGCCTTCTGCCCGTGCGCCAGCGCCCGCTCGAGGTCGAGCGCACCGACGACACGGTCTTCGGTGGCGCCCAGCGGCAGGTCGACGACCGGCACCGGCACCGCATGGCTCCTGGGCCCGGCGGCAGGCTTCGCCACGCCGGCCGCCTTCGACTTCGACCTGGACGCGGCCGCAGGCTTGTCCGCCGTGCCGTCACATGCGCCGCACAGGCCGGCCACCTTCGCCGGATCGCAGCCGTACGGGCATCCGACCACAGCGCGCATCGTGGGCAGCAGTGCCGCAAGTGCCCGCACGGCCGTCGACTTGCCGGTGCCGCGATCGCCGAAGATCAGTACCCCGCCGACCGAAGGGTCGACCGACGCGATCAGCAGCGCGAGCTTCATCTCGTCCTGGCCGACGATCGCGGAAAACGGAAACACTGCAGCCATGCGCGGGCCCTGATCCTGTCGGTTGGTGGCCCGGCATTGTAGAGCAGCACCGCAGCAGCGGCCACGGCGACCCGGTGGCTTCGCCACGGACCGCCGCAATGAAGTGCATCATTGCCCGGCCAAGACAGCTTCTTCCACGCCATGAGTCCATCGGAAACGCTATCCGCACGCATCGCCGGACATGTCGCCGGGCTGCAGTACGACCACCTGCCGGCCAGGATCGTCGACCATGCGAAACTGATCATGCTGGACACGCTGGCGGTGGCCTGGGCCGGCTCGGATGCGCCGGGCTGCCGCGAGGTACACGGGCTGTTCGCCGCCGATGGCGGCGCGGCGCAGGCGACCTGCTGGGCGTTCGGTGGAAAGCTGCCGGCGGCGGAGGCCGCCTTCATCAATGGCGGGACGGCAGCCGCGCTCGACTACGACAGCTTCGGGCGCGACGCACCGGTCCACACCAACATCGTGATCCTTCCGGTGGCGCTGGCGATGGCCGAATGGCTGCGCGCGCCGGGGCGTGACTTCCTGTGCGCCCTGGTCGCCGGCAACGACCTGGTGTGCCGGATCGCCGGATCGTTCGCGCTGCCGCATCGTGGCTTCGCCTATACCTCCGTGGTCACCGTGCTGGGCGCCGCCGCAGCTGCCTCGCGGCTGATGGGGCTGGACGCCACCACGACGCGGCATGCCCTCGGACTCGCGTTCCAGCAGGCGGGCGGTACCCAGCAGGCGAACCTCGAGCCTGCGCTCGCGAAACGGCTGCTGTCGGCCTTCCCCGCGCGCGCCGGCATCCTGGCTGCCCGGCTCGCCGCTCGCGGCATCACCGCGCCAGCAGAGATCTTCGAGGGCAGGCTCGGCTTCCATGCGCTCTACCAGCCCGGCGATCCGCAGCGCATGCTGGATGGGCTGGGCGAGCGCTTCGACAGCGACGCGGTGTCGATCAAGGGCTATCCGAGCTGCAGCTGCAACCACACGGCGATCGCCGGCATGCTGGAACTGGTCACGCAGTACGGGCTGACGGCGGACGACATCGCATCGGTCGAGGTCGCCGCCAGCCCGTACATCGCACAGCTGGTCGGCGCACCCTACGAACCGGGCGACGATCCGCAGGTGAGCGCCCAGTTCAGCATCCGCTATTCGATCGCCTGCGCGGTGCTGCGCGGGCGCCTCGGGCTGGCCGAGATCGAACCGCAAGCCGCGTTGGACCCGGCACTGCGGAGCTTCGCCGCCAGGGTGAGCGTGCGGCCGGAGCCGTCGTTCACCGGCACGCGGGCACCGGTCGTGCTGCGCGTGGCGAGCCATCGCCACGGCCTGCTCGAGCGCAGGGTCGACCATGTCCCGGGCAGCGCCGAGGCGCCACTGGGACCTGCGGCCATCGATGCGAAGTTCGACGAATGCTTCGCGCGCGGCGTGCAGCCGCTCGACCCGGCGCGCACGCGGATGCTGCGCGAACGGGTCGCCGGGCTGGAAGCCATCGACGACCTGTCGACGTTCTTCGATGGCATCTGCGCCGACTGAACGGACAACCCCGACCGAAGGAAGATGACCATGGCCATGCCTGTCCCCCGCAACGCGCGCACCGACCGGTGCCGCGGCGCCCCCGCCAGCGCCGCCGCCGCACTGGCCGCCCTGCTGGCCTTGGCGGTCGCAGGCTGCGCAGCGCCTGCGGTACCCGCAGCACCCGCGTCCGCCCCGACGGCCGTCTCCGGCGCCAGGCCGACCACCGCAGCCAGCGTGACCGGCACGGCTACCTACCGGGAACGCATGGCCCTGCCGCCCGATGCCGTGTTCGAAGCGGTCATCGAAGACATCTCGAAGGCCGATGCGCCGGCGGTCGTCCTCGGCCGGACCCGGGTGGCCTCGGTCCAGGTACCGGTGTCGTTCTCGATTGCCTACGACCCGGCGAAGCTCGACCCGCGCGCACGCTACTCGGTGCGCACTCGGATCCTGGTGGAAGGCCGTCCGTGGTTCACCTCGGACACCGTCCATCCGGTGCTGCGCGACGCCGGCGACAGCCGCGTGGATATCGTGATGCGCCGGGTGGCTTCGGCGCCCTGAACCCGGCGCCGCCGCAGCCACTATCTCAGGTAGGTTTCAACCCGACCTGCCTGGCGATCTTTCCCCAGACCTGCATTTCACGCCGGATGAATGCGTCGAACTCCGCAGGCGTGTCACCGACCGGAATCGCGCCCTGGGCACTGAGCCGTTCGGAAAGCTCCGGCGACTTCACGATGCGGGCGATCTCGCGGCCGAGCCGGTCGAGTGCTTCCCTGGGGATCTTCGCTGGTGCGAAAACGCCGTACCACTCGTAGGTGTCGTACTTCGGCAGGCCGGATTCGGCGAAGGTCGGGGTGTCGGGCATCCCGGGCGAGCGCTTGGCGGCCGTGGTCGCGATCGCCTTCAGCCGTCCGGTCTTGATGTGCTGGAGCACGCCGGGCGGGCCGCTGATCAGCAGCTGGATCTGCCCGGCAATCAGGTCGGCGATCGCCGGGGCACCGCCCTTGTACGGGATGTAGGCCATGTCGATGCCCGCCATCACCTTCAGCATCTCGACCGACAGGTGGCCGGAGGTGAGCTGCCCGGGCACGCCGTAGTTGAGCGCGCCGGGGCGCGACTTCGCGTACGCGATGAATTCCTTGAGGGTCGAAGCCGGCACCGACGGATGCACCGTCAGTACGCCCGGCACGATCACCATGTTCGACACCGGGGTGAAATCACGCAGGGTGTCGTAGGGCAGGTCCTTCATCACGAACGGGTTCACCACATGCGGGGTCAGCAGGGTGCCGACCGTGTGGCCGTCGGGCGCGGAGCGCGCGATGATGTCGCTCGCGATCACGAAGGCCCCCCCTGGCCGGTTGTCCACCAGCACCGGCTGCCCGACCGACTCGGCGAGGCGTTGCGCGACCAGGCGCGAGATCAGGTCGTTGGTGCTGCCGGGCGGGACGGCGACGATCCAGCGCATCGGCCGCGACGGAAACGCCTGCGCCGATACCGACTGCGCGATGGACAGTCCGGACAGGGCCAGGGCCGACACTGCAAGCATGGCGGTACGCGAAAACGGGTTGGGCATTCACTCCTCCTTGCTCCTCGGACTGGACTGTCCGGAAGCTGTATGCCAGTGGATCCGTGGCGCGATCGCGCCGGACCTCATGTCGTGTGTGTGTGCATCGGGACCGTACCCGATGCCGGAACGGAATGTACCAAGCGCAGCGCAGGCCGTACACTTCGGGTTCCACGGCCCGATCCAGGATGCCAGTGCATCGAGACACGCCCAGCGCATCGCGCGACCCGTTCGCCACCGGCGAGATGGGCGTGCCGGCCATCCTGCGCACCGCGTTCGGCGGCCGTTTCGTCGGCGTGATGGAACTGTCGCGCGACGACCGCGGCTTCTCGCTGATCGCCGCGCCGACCCGCTGCATCCGCCGCGGTGACGTGCACGAACTGATCGTCACCGACGAAGCCACTGCGGCACCCGGTGCCACGGTGCAGCGCTGCCGGTTCCTCGGCTTCGTGGCGTTCGAAAGCGCTGGCGTACTGGTTCGCGGCGACGCCATTGCCGTCGACGGCCGCGAGGTCGGCACGGTGGCCGGCTTCGACGAGTGCCACTTCCCGAACCACCTGAACATCGTGCTGCAGGCCGGGCATGCGCGCACGGGCGTCCAGCTCGGGCTGCGGCCGGGCGCGCTGCTGCAGGTACGACCGCGCAGCGGCAACCACCTGGCGGATATCCCCGCCGACACGGACTGAACATGATCGAACCCCTGATGCAGCACGCCGGCCGGGTGGCGGTGCAACTGAAGGCCCGCGGCCAGACGATCGCCGTCGGCGAATCGGCGGCCGGCGGGCTCATCACCGCAGCACTGCTGGCCGTGCCCGGGGCATCGGCCTACTGCCGCGGCGGGCTGGTGATCTATACCCGCAACGCACTGCTGTCGCTGAAGGCGGTCGACCTCGATCGGCTGGCCACGATGCGCGCATCGACCGAAGCCTATGCTTGTTTCGAGGCGCAGACCCTGCGCACCCACTTCGAGACCGACTGGGGCCTGGGCGAGACCGGCGCGGCCGGCCCCACCGGCAACAAGTATGGCGACGCCGCCGGCCATGCCTGCATCGCGGTCGCCGGGCCGGGCCTCGGCCCGTCGACCGGCACGATCGGCGAACGCTCGCGCACCCTCGAGACCGGCAGCACCGACCGTCTGCGCAACATGCAGGCGTTCGCCGCCGCCGCGCTGCTGCTGCTGGCCGAGACACTGGAAGGCCTGCCACCCGCGCGCTGAACACCTACGTTCGACGACGACGTCGACTTAACCAGGAGGAAACATGGAACGCACGATCACCGAACCTTCACCCGACGCACGGCGCAGGCGGCTGCTCGGCGGCCTGGGAACGTTGTCCGCGCTGGGTACGGCCGGGCTGCTCGCCGGCTGCGAAACGACTGCTGGCACCGGCACTGCCGCCGCACCGCACCGCATCGACGTACACCATCACATGGTGCCGCCGGCGTATGCCGAAGACCTGGTCAAGCGCGGCGGGCCGCGCCCGGTCAAGTGGTCGCCCGCGATGTCGATCGAGGACATGGACCGCAGCGGTATCGCGCTGTCGCTGACCTCGCTGGTACAACCGGCCGTCTGGTTCGGCGATGTCGCGCTCGGCCGCAGGCTCGCCCGCGAGAGCAACGAGTACGCGGCGAAACTCGCGATCGACTACCCTGGCCGCTTCGGCACCTTCGCCACGCTGCCGCTGCCCGACCCGGAAGGTTCGCTGAAGGAGATCGCCTACTGCCTCGACGTACTCAAGGCCGAGGGCTTCTGCCTGATGACCAGCTACAACGGCCGCTACCTGGGGCATGCCTCGTTCACGCCGGTGCTGGAAGAACTCGACCGGCGCGGCGCGGTCGTCTACACCCATCCGCTGACCGCCGACTGCTGCCGCAATGTCGTGCCCGGACTTCCCGACTCGGCTATCGAGTACGCCACCGACACCACGCGCACGATGGCCAGCCTGATGTTCAGCGGTGCGGCCGCGCGCTTCCCGAACATCAAGTGGATCTGGTCGCACAGCGGCGGCACCGCGCCCTTCCTGCGGTCGCGCTTCCAGTACCAGGAGCAGACGATGAAGGACGCGAAGCGGGTGCTGCCCAATGGCGTGATGCACGAGCTCGCGAAGTTCTACTACGACATGGCCCAGGGCAACCATCCCGGAGCGCTCGATGCGCTCGGCAGGATCGCGCCGGTCTCGCAGTATCTGTACGGCACCGACTTCCCGTATCGCCTCGGCGACGAAGTGAACAAGGGGCTCGCCGCCTATCCGTTCACCGCTGCGCAGCGCATGGCCATCGACCGCGGCAACGCGCTGCGCATCATGCCGTCGCTCAAGGGAAAGCTCGCATGAAGTCCTGCTGGATCGTCACCCGTGACCACAAGGCGGTCATCGAATACCGCGAAGTGCCCGTGCCGCAACCGAAGCCGGGCGAGGTCATCATCGAGGTGCATGCCTCGGCACTGAACCGCGGCGAACTGGTGGTCGGCGGCGCGGTGCACGGCGGGCCGGAGAAGATCGGCGGCAACGAGGCGGCCGGCATCGTGCATGCCATCGGTGCCGGCGTCACGAACTGCAAGCCTGGGGACAAGGTGTTCGGCCGTTCGCGCGGCGGCTTCGCCGACTACGCGACCCTCGACGCCGCGCAGGTGATGCCGATGCCGTCGCGCCTGAGCTGGCAGCAGGCGGCAGCGATCCCGATCTCGTACATCACCGCCTACGAGATGCTCTACCCGCCGTACGGACGGCTGGCGAAGGGCGAATGGCTGCTGATCACCGGTGTATCGTCCGGCGCGGGCGTGGCCTGCGTGCAAATGGCGAAGCTGCTCGGCGCGAAGTCGATCGGCACTTCGGGCTCGGCCGCCAAGCTGGAACGGATCAAGGCGCTCGGCCTCGATGTCGCGATCAACACCCGCGGCGCCGACTTCGCGGCGAAGGTGATGGAAGCCACCGGCGGCCATGGCGCCGACCTCGCGGTCAACCTGGTCGGCGGCACGCAGTTTGCCGAGTGCGTGCGTGCGGCGGCACGCAAGGGCCGGATCGCCGTGGTCGGCTATGTCGACGGCGCGCTCAGCGCCGAGATCGACCTCGGCGCGGTGCATGCCGGCCGGCTGGAGATCTTCGGCATCTCGAACGCGAAGCTGACCCGGGAAGAGAAGGCGGCGGCAGCGGCCGGCTTCGCGCGCGACGTGATGCCGGCGATCGCCGCCGGTGCCTTCGACCCGGTGATCGACCGCGAGTTCGGCTTCGACGAGATCCCGGCCGCGCGCGACTGCATGGAGTCGAGCGCGATGGTCGGCAAGATCGTGGTCCGGGTGCGCTGAGCATGCCGGCGCCATCGCGGGCCGGCAGTGCCGTATCCCTCGCGCAGGTACGCGCGTGGATCGATGCCGCGTCGAAAGTGACGGTGCTCACCGGCGCCGGCATCTCGACCGAATCCGGTATCCCGGACTTCCGCGGTCCACAGGGCGTGTGGACCACCAATCCCAAGGCAGAGAAGCTGTCCGATATCCGCTACTACGTCGCGGACCCGGAAGTACGCCGGCTGGCGTGGCAGAACCGTCTCGCGCATCCGGCGTGGCTCGCCACGCCGAACCGCGGCCACCAGGCGCTGGCTGCGCTCGAGGCCCGCAGCAAACTGCATGCGCTGATCACGCAGAACATCGACGGCCTGCACCAGAAGGCGGGTAACTCGCCAGGCAAGGTGATCGAGGTACACGGCACCGTGCTGTTCGTGGCCTGCCTGCAGTGCAACTGGCGCGGCCCGATGGCCGAGGTCGCCGAACGGCTGCGCGCTGGCGAGGAAGACCCACCCTGCACCGAATGCGGCGGCATCCTGAAGAGCGACACGATTTCGTTCGGCCAGTCGCTCAAGCCCGGGGTGATGGAGCGCGCGATGCGATGCGCCCAGGAATGCGACCTGATGCTGGCGGTCGGCTCGACGCTGCAGGTCTACCCGGTGTCGGGCGTGGTGCCGGTCGCGAAGCAGTTCGACGCGAAGCTGGTGATCGTGAACGCCCAGCCGACCCCGTTCGACGACATCGCCGACGCGGTGATCGCCGGGTCGATCGGCGAGGTGCTGCCGGCGATCTGCGGCGGCTGAGGCAGGACGCCCTGCCTCAGGGTCAGGGCTTCCTGTCCGGGATCACCGCCCAGCCGTCGATCTCCAGCAGCATCGTCGGCACGACGAAGCCCGACACCTGCACCGTCGTGCTGCACGGCAGGTCGTCGCCGAAGTACTCGTGGATGAGTTCGTTGACCTTGTCCTGGTCGTCGATGTTCTTCAGGTAGCGGGTGATCTTCACGATGTTGCGGAACTCGCCGCCCGCCGCCTCGACCATGCGCTTCATCTTCTCGAGCACCATGCGCGCCTGCGCACCGGCATCGTCGGGCAGCACCCACTCCTCGGGTACGTGCGGATGCTTGTGGTCGGGCTTGTGCGGACCCATGCCGGACATGAACAGCAGCGAGCCGCCCTCGATCTTGATCGCCGGCACGTAGGGCGTTCGGTGTTCCTTGTGCATCTCCCAGGGGAGGATGGTCTCGCGCTTCATCGGTGTCTCCTTCGTTCGCTTGGTCGATCGCGCAGCACGGCCGGGCCGCTACTGCACCTGTATGTTCGCATCGCGGACCACGCGGGCCCAGCGCTGCGTATCCGCCTGCACCAGCGCGGCAAAGGCCTCGGCACTGCCGGCGCGTGCGACCGCGCCGCCCTTCTCGATCGCAGCCACCGTCGCCGGGTCGGCGACCGCCTCGCGCACGACGGCGTTCAGGCGCACCAGCCTCGCCGGTGCGATGCCGCGCGGCCCGAGGACGCCCAGCCATCCCTGCACGACGAAGTCGCGCACGCCGGACTCGGCGACCGTGGGCACCTCGGGCAGCAGCGGCGTGCGTGCGGGACCGGTCGTCGCCAGCACCCGGACCTTGCCCGCCCTGACCTGCGGCACCAGGACGGACTCGATCTCCACCACCATCGGGATCTGCCCGCCGACCAGGTCGCTCACCGGTGCCATGCCGCCCTTGTAGGGCACATGCAGCAGCCTGACCCCGGCCATCGCCGACAGCAGTTCAGCCACCAGATGCTGGCCCGAACCGACGCCGCCGGTCCCGTAGCCGAGCGTGCCCGGCTTCGCCCGCGCCGCTGCAAGCAGGTCTGCCAGCGTGGCATGCGGACTCTGCGTCCCCACCGCCAGCGCATAGGCGAAGAAGCTGACCGTGGAGATGGCGGTGAAGTCCTTCACCGGGTCGTACCCGGCGTTCGGGTTGAGCGCCACGCCGGTGGTGAAGCCGGTCGGCGCCATCAGCAGCGTGTAGCCGTCAGGCGCGGACTGGCGCACGAGGTTGAAGGCGATCGCCCCGCCCGCGCCGACCCGGTTGTCGATGACCACTGGCTGGCCGAGGCTCTCCGACACCCGGCGGCCGACGATGCGCGCGGTGAGGTCGACGTTGCCGCCCGCGCCTGCGCCGACCACCATGCGCAGCGGACGCGACGGCCAGGCGGCATCGGGCTGGGCGTGGACGACGGATGCCAGCGAAGCCGACACGCACGCGAGGGCCACCACGGCGAGCCTTGCCTGTCCGCACTGGCCGTTCGAGGCGCTCCGCGGGCGCTGCATCGCTAGACGACCCTGTTCACGACCGGCTGCCCGGCGAAATGCCGGCGCAGGTTCTCGAGCTGCCGTTCGGCCATCGCCCGCCGGGTCTCGACGGTATAGGTGCCGACGTGCGGCGACAGCACGACGTTGTCGAGTTCGAGCAGCCTGCGGTCGATGCGCGGCTCGTTGTCGAAGGTGTCCAGGCCGGCCCCTGCGATCTTCCTGTCCTGCAGGTACTGGATCAGCACCGGCTCGTCCACCACCGACCCGCGTGCGACGTTCACCAGGTAGCCGCCGGGCCCGAGCGCATCGAGCACCTCGGCGTCGACCAGGCGCTCGGTCTGCGGGCCGCCCGGCACCCCGAGTACCAGCACGTCGGCGTTGCGGGCCAGCGTGAGCAGGTCCGGATCGTACGGGTAGTCGACACCCGGCTTCGGCTTCCGGTTGTGGTAGCGCACATGCATGCCGAAGGCACCTGCACGCTTCGCGACCTCGATGCCGATGCCGCCGAGGCCGAGGATGCCGACCGTCTTGCCGCCCAGCGAGGTCGCCGGCGGGAAGGTGCCGGGCGCGGTCCACAGCCCCGAGCGGACGAAGTGGTCTGCATACAGGTAGCGGCGCATCACGTTGAGCATCAGCGCCATCGCGGTGTCGGCCACGCATGCCTCGACGATGCCGACCACGTTCGCCACCACGACACCGCGCGCCTTCGCCGCGACCAGGTCGATCTTCTCGGTGCCGTCGCCGTAGTGCGAGATGATCTCGGCCTTCGGAAGGGCCGCGATCAGCCCGGCGTCGACGCCGCCATGGGCGAAGGTGGCGATGCCGCGCACCGTCGGCGCCACGCGCGCCAGAAAGGCGGCACGGTCCGTGGGGTCCGTGGCTTCGTACAGGCGGTGGCAGGTGTATTCCGCCTCCAGCATCTCCATCGCCGGCGACGGGATGCGGGTGGTGAGGACCAGCTCGATCGGCATGCGTCAGACGTCCGTGGTGGTTTCGACCCGCGCGAAGCTGTGCGCACGGATCTCGCGCGCAGGCTTCCCGCCCTGGATGTTCTTTCCGGTGGGCAGCCAGGTGCAGGCCTTCTCGGGATGCACCCACACCGTGCGCGCACCGGCCGGCACGAAGAACTCGGCGAAGGTCATGCCCGAGGTGTCCCCGCTGCGCAGCGAATGCACCTCCTGATCGTCATAGTAGACCACGTCGCCGGCACGCACCTTCAGCGCACGGTCTCCGGCGAAGGCCATACCGCCGCCCTCGAGGAAGTACATGAAGTGCGCCGCACCGAGATGGTAGTGCTTCGGCGCTTCGGTCCCGGGCGGGTACAGGATCATCTCGCCCTTGATCGCCTCGGTGCCGAACAGCGCCGGCGTCGCAAGGTAGATGCGCTTGCGCGCATCGTGCTGCGACTCGAGCAGCGGTTCGTCTTTCCAGTTGACGATGCGAAAGCCTGGCGGCCGCGAGGTGAACGCCGGGTCGAGCCCGGCGGCATCGGGCACGCGCGCCCAGAGGATGGACGCCCCGGCTTCGGCGCGGATCGATCCATCGAAGCCCGGCGGCAGGAAGACGACGTGCGCATCGGAAAGCACCTGCGCCTGCCCGCTGCCGTCGAGCACCAGCGAACCCGACAGCACCTGCAGCCACTCGAGGTCGGCAGCGCCGACCGACACCGGCATCGTCGTGCCGGGGTCCAGCGCCAGGCAGCCCAGCTCGAAGCGTATGCCCGGCACGGTACGCGGGTGGAGCAGCACCCGGCGCTGCACGCCCGGGGCGACCGCCTCGGGCACCACATCTTCGACATTCAGGTGGACTGCCATGATCTCCTCCGTGTGTTGCGCTGGATGACTTCGCCTACCTCGGCGCCCGGATGGCGGCCGCGACCGCTGCCCAGCGGGCGTGCTCGGCGTCCAGGAACGCCCCGTACTGCGCCGGGGTCGATCCCACCGTTTCCACGTTCTGCGCGTCGAGCCGCTCCCGCACGTCGGGCCGCTGCAGGACCGCGGCGATCTCCGCCGACAGGCGGACCGTCCATTCGGGTCGAGTACCGGCGCGCATCGACAGGCCGCTGAACCAGTTGCCGAGGTCGACCGCGCCGAAGCCTGCCTCCGATACGGTCGGGACCTCTGGCAGCAGGCGCGAGCGCTGCGGCGATCCGATGGCCACGACACGGACGGACCCGGCGGACAGCTGGGCCGCCATGTCGAGCTGGGTAGTCAGCATCATCGCAAGGCGTCCGCCGGCGAGGTCGGTGAGCGCCGGCGCGGAACCCTTGTACGGCACATGCACCAGGTCGAGCTTCAGCTGCTGGGCCAGCAGTTCGGTCGCCATGTGGCCCAGCCCGCCCGCGCCCACCGAGCCGTAGGCCAGCCGGCCCGGCTGCGCGCGCGCCATCGAGACCAGATCGCCGAAGGCCTTCGCCGGGGAATCGCGCGGCACCGCCACCAGCATCGGGGCGCGCGACAGCAGCGATACCGGTACGAAATCCTTCTTCACGTCGTAAGGCAGCTTCTGCTCGGTGTACGGCGTGATCACGAACGGCGGTGCGGCCAGCAGCAGGGTCGTGCCATCGGCGGGCTGGCGCGCGACGTAGTCGGTACCGATCACGGCACTCGCGCCTGGCCGGTTGTCGACGATCACCGGCTGGCCCAGCCGCTCGCCCAGCCCCTGTGCGACCAGCCGCGCCTGGATGTCCGACGAACCGCCCGGAGGATAGGGCACCACGACGCGCAGCGCTCGCACGGGCTCTACCTGCGCGACGCAGACGGTAGCCGACAGCGCCAGCAGCACCGCACCGGTCATTCGCAACCGCATCGAAGTTCGCATCGTGCCTCCGCAGGGCGCCTTCCAAATGCTGCACCGACAGTATCCGGACGCTTGCGTCAGCGGTCAATGTGGAGCCCGCTCCTCGGAACGACCAACCCGCCTGCTGCAGGTACGCCTCCTGTTCCGGCGTCGACGTGCGTCCCAGCAATGATCCCAGGACATCGTCGATCATCGCCGCTACTGCACTCGACCCCGCTCCCGGTCAGGCGCCGAAGGTGAACCGGCTGCCGACGTTCGAATGCACCAGTTTCTCGGGCATCCGCTCGCGCAGCATCTCGATGAACGCCGTGCCAGTGCAGTGCATCGGCACGATCACGTCGGGATTGATCGCCTCCATCTCCTGCAGCGTGGACTGCAGGTAGGGCAGCGGTGCCATGCCGAGGTGGAAGCCGCCGACAACCGCATGCACCCGGTCGACGTTCGCCGCGGCCATCGCGCTGCGCACGGTGTTGATGATGCCGGTGTGCCCGCAGGAAGAGATGACGACCAGCCCGCGCCCCTTCACGATGTAGCAGGTCGCATGCTCGTCCTCGTGCTGGTCGCGCACCAGCTTGCCGCCGCGCTCGGCTTCCGTGTAGTGGTCGTCCTGCACCAGCGTGCCGCCGGTGACCTGCTCGAACGAGTTGCGCTCGATGTAACCGGAGGTGAACGGCCCGTCCAGCGCGAGCGGCTTCGGGCAGCAGACGGTATCGACGCGGTGCGCGCGCAGCGACACCTGGTCGATCGCGCCCCACGAGATCGGATCTTCGCCGCGCTTCTCGGTGATCCACTTCTCGCGGAATACGGTGTCTCCACCGACGAACAGCGCGAGGTCGTCGCGCATCCGGCTGCGGTGCTGGTGCACGAAGCCGTCGAGCCCGCCGAAGTGGTCGCGGTGGCCGTGGCTGAGGATCAGCCCGTTGATCTTCGCCGGGTCGATGTCGAGCAGGTCGAAGTTGCGGTTCAGGATCTCGGGCGTGTAGCCGAAGTCGAGCACGTACTGGGCCTTCGCGCCGGCGATCGACGAGGACAGGTGCAGCGACAGCCCCCACTCGGCCGCGAAGGTCGACAGCTCACGGCCCGGGATGCGTCCGAGGTGCTCGATGCCGACCATCGGGTGCATGGCCTTCGGAAGGAATCGTTCATAGCGTGAGTCGACCAGCACGCGTATCGTCAACTCATCGACGACTGGTGCTTCGAACGGAACCATGCTGTCCAAGGTGGTGCTCCTTGCGAATGTCGCGGACTGTCAGCCAGCGTAAGCTGGCGGGGGGGCTGCGTCAACGACTCGCCCCCTGCGCGTCCCCACGCGGCCCCACACGGCCTGCCAGTGCACAACGGCTGGCCGCGACCTGTCCGCTGATCGCCTCCAGCCACGGCAGGCCGGCGGAATCCGGTCCGTGCGACCCGCGCGCTATCCGATGCACCTGGACACGCGCGGCAGGTACAGATGCAGCAACAGCCCGCGCACTCCCAGGAATGTCGCGACCGCCGCCCACAGTCCCGCGTTTCCGAACAGCGGCAACGCCAGCTGCAGTACGGCCAGGTAGCCGACGAACGCCACGATCACCGTGTTGCGCATGATCCGGGTACGTGTCGCGGCCAGGTAGACGCCGTCGTACATGAAGGCCCACACCGACACCAGGGGGATCAGTACAGGCCACCAGAGGTAGTCGGCTGCCGCAGCCCGCACCTCTGGCAGGCTGGTCATCAGCGCAATGATCGCGGTGCCGAGCAGCGCATAGACCAGCGTGTTGACCAACGCGACTGCGCCGGCCCACAGGAACACCAGGCGGCGGCCATGTCGGAAACCGGCGGCGTCGCGCCGGCCGACCGCCTCGCCGAGGATGGTCTCGGCCGTGTGCGCGAAGCCGTCGAGGCCGAACGACGTGAACACCAGGAACAGGTAGAGCACCTGGTTTGCGGCGAGCGTCAGGTCCCCGAGCTCGGCGCTCTTCGCCATGAAGATCGCGCCCACCGAGACGATGCACAGCGTGCGCAGCACGATGTCGCCGTTGATGGCCACCATGCGGCGCAGGCGCGCCCGGTCGAGCAGCGGGCTGGCGGCGCCGCCGGCCGGCAGCCCGCGCAGGGTAAGCCGCACGTAGAAAACGCCGAGCGCCAGGCCGGCGTACTCGGCGATAACGGACGCGACCGCCACTCCCGCCACGCCCATGCCGAAGCCGAACACCAGCACGAGGTCGAGCGACACGTTGACCGCGTTGGTGAACAGCTGGATCACCAGCGGCGCACGCACGTTGCGCAGTCCGTACATCCAGCCAATGATCGCGTAGGTGCACAGCACCGCCGGCAGCGCCCAGACACGGATCAGGAAGTACTGACGCGCGTACTGCTCGACCTGCGCACTGGCCTCGATGGCGTGGAAGGCGAGCGCGGCGATCGGCCCCTGCAGCGCGACCATCGCGCAGCCGGCGGCCATCGCCAGCAGCAGGGCCCGCGCCAGCATCATGCGCACCTCCGCATGGTCGCCCGCGCCGCGGGCCTGCGCGGTCGGGCCGGTGGTACCCATGCGCAGGCAATTGAACAGGTGGTAGATGAAGTTGAACAGCATCGCGCCGATGGCGACCGCGCCGATGTAGTGCACTTCATCCAGGTGCCCGACCACCGCAGTGTCCACGGCGCCGAGCAGCGGCACCGAGAGGTTCGCGAGGATGATCGGGCCGGCCATCGCCCAGACCTGGCGATGGGTGACCGGCAGCGTCGAGCCGATGGCCTCGCCGGGCGCAGGCCCGGCCGCTGGCGCGGTCAGCGGCCGCCCCCCGTTGCCAGTGCCCGCTCCAGCACGCGTGCCACATGCACCGCCCCGCGCTGCGCACCGTCACGGATCTGATGCCGGCAGCTGGTGCCGTCGGCGACGAGCAGTGCATCGCCGGCAGCCGCACGCATCTTCGGCAGCACCGACAGTTCGCCGATCTTCATCGACGTCTCGTAGTGCTCGGCCTCGTAGCCGAAACTGCCGGCCATGCCGCAGCAGGTCGCCTCGATCGTCTCCACCGACAGGCCCGGCACCAGCTTCAGCACCTGCTCGACCGCCGGCATGGCGTCGAATGCCTTCTGGTGGCAGTGGCCATGCAGCATCGCCTTCGTCTGCTCGATCGCCTTCAGCGGCAGTTGCAGGCGGCCGGCCGACAGTTCGCGCGCGAGGAACTCCTCGAACAGCAGGGCAGCAGCCCCCACCGGTGCTGCCTCGGCCTTGGGCAGCATCGACTGCCACTCGTCGCGCAGTCCCAGCAGGCACGATGGCTCGAGGCCGACCACCGGCACGCCGCGCTCGACATACGGCTTCAGCGCATCGAGCGACCGCCGTGCCTCGGCCTTTGCCTCGTCGACCAGGCCGGCCGACAGGAAGGTGCGGCCGCAGCACAGCGGCCGGTCACTGTCGGCAGCCTTCGCCGTGTGCACCGTGTAGCCGGCCGCCCGCAGCACCGCAATCGCCGCACGGGCGTTCTCCGGTTCGAAGTAGCGGTTGAACGTATCGACCAGCAGCACGACCTCGCGTCCTGGTTGCGGCGCAGCGGTCGCGGCCGAGCCGTCGGCTGCGGCCTCGCGATCATGGAAGGGCCGGCGATGCCAGGTCGGCAGCGAGCGCCTCGCGCTCAGGCCGGTGAATTTCTCCGACAGGGTGGCCGCACCGGGCAGCGCGTTGCGCAGGTTCATCAGCGCGGAGAAACGCGAGGCGAGCGGCGCATAGCGCGGCAGGAAGGCCACGAGCCGGTCGCGCAGGGTCAGGCCGTGCTTCTTCTTGTAGTGGCCGAGGAACTCGACCTTCATCTTCGCCATGTCGACGCCGGTCGGGCACTCGCGCTTGCAGCCCTTGCACGACACGCAAAGCTCCATCGTGCGGTACATCTCTTCCGAGGTGAACGCGTCGGGACCGAGCTGGCCGGAGATCGCCAGGCGCAGCGTGTTCGCGCGGCCGCGGGTCAGGTGCTGCTCGTCGCCGGTCGCGCGATACGATGGGCACATCGTGCCCGCGTCGAACTTGCGGCAATGCCCGTTGTTGTTGCATGCCTCGATGGCCTTCGAGAAGCCGGCGCTGCGTGCGCCGGGCGCGGTCGCGTCTTCGGTCGCGTCGCTCCAGTCGAGGGCGGTGTCGATCGGGTCGGCCGCATAACCGGGCTTGAAGCGGTACAGCGTGCGGTCGTCCTGCTTCGGCGGCCGCACGATCTTGCCGGGATTGAGCAGCCCGCGCGGATCGAACAGGTCCTTCACTTCCTCGAACGCGCGGGTGAGCTTCGAACCGTAGAACGGTTCTATCCACTCCGAGCGTACAAGCCCGTCGCCATGCTCTCCGGAGTAGGCGCCCTTGTATTCGCGCACCAGCGCCATCGCCTCATCGGCGATCGCGCGCATCTGCACCGCACCCTCGCGCCGCATGTCGAGGATCGGCCGCACATGCAGGCAGCCCACCGATGCATGTGCATACCAGGTGCCGGTGGTGCCGTTGCGGTGGAACACCTCGGTGAGGCGCGAGGTGTAGTCGGCCAGGTGTTCGAGCGGCACCGCGCAATCCTCGATGAACGACACCGGCTTGCCGTCGCCCTTCATCGACATCATGATGTTCAGGCCCGCCTTGCGTACGTCCCACAGTTCCTTCTGCAGCTTCGCGTCGGTGATCTCGACCACGCCGCCCGGCAGGCCGAGCTGGTCGGCCATCAGTTCGCCCAGCTGCTTCAGCCGGCGCAGGTTCTCGGCCTGGTTCTCGGGCGAACCGTCGCCGGCGAACTCGACCAGCAGGATCGCGTCCGGGTCGCCCTTCACGCAGCGCTCGACGATCGGAAGGAAGGCAGGGTTGGAGCGCGCGAGCGCGATCATCGTCCGGTCGACCGCCTCGACCGCGACCGGGCCGAGCTTGACGATGTGCTGGGCTGCGTCCATCGCCTGCCGGAAGGTCGGGAAGTGGCAGACGCCGAGCGCCTTGTGCACCGGCAGCGGGGAGAGCTTCAGCTTTATCCGGCGCGAGTAGGCCAGCGTGCCCTCGGACCCGACCAGCAGGTGCGCCATGTTGAAGCCGGGCTGTACCAGCCGGTTCAGGTTGTAGCCGGCGACGTTGCGGATCACGTCCGGATAGCGGAACGCGATCTCTTCCAGCTCGCGCTTTACGATTCCCTGCACCCGGTCGACCAGCCCACGGTAGACCGGATGCGACGGCGCGGATTCGTCGAACATGAATGCATCGCCGGCTGCGGTGATCGCCTCGACTGCGAGCACGTTGTCGACCATGTTGCCGTAGTGGATCGAGCGCGAACCGCAGCTGTTGTTGCCGGTCATGCCGCCGATGGTCGCCTGCGCGCTGGTCGACACGTCGACCGGATACCAGAGGCCGTGCGGCTTGAGCCATGCGTTCAGGTGGTCGAGCACGATGCCCGGCTGCACCCACACCGTGCGCGCCTCCTTGTCGAACTCGAGCACCTGGTTCACGTGGCGCGACAGGTCGATCACCAGTGCCGCGCCGACGGTCTGGCCGCACTGCGAGGTGCCGCCGCCGCGCGGCATCACAGGGATGCCCTGGTCGAGCGCGATGCGGAAGGCAGTCTCGGCATCGCGCTCGTTCCTGGGGATCACCACGCCGACCGGGTCGACCTGGTAGATCGACGCATCGGTCGAGTAGCGGCCGCGCGAGAAGCGGTCGAACAGCACCTCGCCTTCGATCTCGCGCCGCAGCAGGTCGGCGAGTGCGCCGTCGCCGCGGCGCGGGTGGAAGTGGACGGTGAATTCCCCAGGTCGTGCAGGCGCGTTCATTCGAGTGTCGTGTCCGTGTTCAGGCCGGCCGTGCCGGCTCGGTGTCGTCGGGCTTCGTGCTGGCGATCATCGCGTCGACCAGGGTCTGCGCTTCCTGGGCGCCCGATACCGCATAGCGCCGGTTGAAGATGAAGAAGGGCACGCCTTCGACGCCCATGCTCCGGGCCTGCCGGTCGGCGCCGTCGATCGCGCGCAGCGCTTCGGGGTCGGCCAGGTGTGCGCGGGCACGCGTCGGATCGAGGCCGGCACCTTCGGCGACCGCCACCAGCGTGCCGGTGTCGGTGAGGTCGCGGCCGTCGATGAAGTAGGCGCGCATCATCGCCTCCTTGACCCCGGGCTGGACGCCAAGCTCGCCGGCAAGCGCGATCAGCGCATGCGCGGCCTTCGTGTTCGGCTGGCGCAGGATACGGTCGAATTCGAAGTCGATGCCGACGCTCCTGCCGACGCCGGACACGCGGGCGTAGACATCCGCGCTGGAACGGCCGCCCCATTTGCGTGCGACATAGTCTGCCCGCGGCATGCCCTCGGGCGGCAGGTCCGGGTTCAGCTGGAACGGATGGAAGCTGACGTTCGGTGCCGGTGCGTCGGGCCGGGCCCTGGCATACAGCTCGAGTGCCGCTTCCAGGCGGCGCTTGCCGATGTAGCACCACGGGCAGACGACGTCCGAGACCACCTCGATCGTCAGCGGTTCCATTGCATCGGCGTTGCCGCCGGTATCAGCATCCATCAGCCAGCCTCCGGTTTGACCTGCTGGGCGTCGAGCGCATCGAGCACCATCACCAGCTTGTGCGCGAGGTGGTCGCGCAGGATCGAGCCCAGGCGCGCGCCATCGCGTGCGCCCAGGGCGTCGAGCATCGTTTCGTGTTCGCGTACGGCCTGCCGCCAGCGTTCGCCGGACAGGTTCGCCATGTAGCGCACCCGCTGCACCTTCGCGTTCAGCGCACGCCAGGACTGCACGAGGGTCGCGTTGCCGGTGAATTCGACCAGCCGCGCATGGATGTCCTGGTTGCAGCGGAAGTAGGCCGCGAGGTCGCCACGAATCTGGTGCAACGCCATCTGGTAGTGCAGCGCACGGATCTCCGCGACCTGCGCATCGGTGGCCTGCGCGCAGACCAGTTCCCCGGCCAGCGCCTCGAGAGCGCCCAGCACCAGGAAGACCTCGCGCACGCGCGGCGCATCGATCAGCGCTACGAACGCACCCCGGTTCGGCTGCAGTTCGACCAGTCCCTCCGATGCGAGGAACTTGATCGCCTCGCGCAGGGGCGTGCGCGAAATGCCCAGCCGCTCGGCCAGCACCCGCTCGTTCAGCTTCATGCCGGGCGCGAGTTCACCCTGGATGATCATGTCGCGCAGCCGATCGATGCCGGCCACGTGCAGCAGGCGGCGCTCGACAGGGAGGGGAACGGTATCCATGATCCAGAAGCTATCCCGATTGCATGCAAAATGCAATCCACCCCAAATCCGGGTCAGACACACATTCCCCCGGCGGATAGCTGGGGGCTGACCCTGGGGTCTGACCCCAGGGCCTACCGATCCCGCGGTCTACCGAGCTTCGGAACCAAGCGCGAACCCCCCGTGCTTGGATCAGAAGCTGGGGTCAGACCCCGGGGTCTGACCCCGGGGTCTGACCCCAGCTTCCGGCCGGCCTCTGGAAATCGGTGTCTGAAGCGGGCTCTGGGTTGACTTTGCATACAATCTTGCCTACTGTCCGTGTTCCCATTCCGTAGTTCGTTCGAGGAGAGTTCGATGCCCACCCCCGCCGGCCGCCACTTCCTGCAGATCCCGGGGCCGTCGAACGTACCCGACCGCGTCCTGCGCGCGATCGACCGGCCGACGATCGACCACCGCGGGCCGGAGTTCCAGCAACTGGGGCTCGCCGTGCTGGCCGGGCTGAAGACCATCTTCCGTACCGAGCACCCAGTGATCATGTTCCCGGCCTCGGGCACGGGCGGCTGGGAGGCCGCGCTGGTGAACACGCTGTCGCCTGGCGACAAGGTGCTGATGTACGAGACCGGCCATTTCGCGTCATTGTGGAAAGCCATCGCCGAACGGCTGGGGCTGGTGCCGGAATTCCTGGCGGTGGGCGACGACTCCTGGCGCCGCGGTGCCGACGCGGCGGCGATCGAGGCACGCCTCGCGTCCGACCGGAAGCACGAGATCAAGGCGGTCTGCGTGGTGCACAACGAGACCTCGACCGGCGTCACCTCGCATATCGACCAGGTGCGCAAGGCGATCGACCGCGCCGGCCATCCGGCGCTGCTGATGGTCGACACCATCTCGGGGCTCGGTTCGATCGACTACCGCCACGACGAATGGGGCGTGGACGTCACCGTCGCGGGCTCGCAGAAGGGCATGATGCTGCCGCCCGGGCTGTCGTTCAATGCCGTGTCGCCGAAGGCGCTCGAAGCAGCGAAGGCCTCGAAGCTGCCGAAGTCGTTCTGGAGCTGGCAGGAGATGCTCGGACCGAACCGCAACGGCTTCTTCCCGTACACGCCGTCGACCAACCTGATGTACGGGCTGCGCGAAGCGATCGCGATGATGCACGAAGAAGGGCTCGACAACGTGTTCGCCCGCCACCAGCGGCATGCCGAAGCCACCCGCCGCGCGGTGCGCGCCTGGGGCCTCGAGATCCAGTGCCTGAACGAGGACGAGCACTCGCCGGTGCTTACCGCCGTGCGCATGCCCGAGGGCTGCGACGAAGCCGCCTTCCGCAAGGTGGTGCTGCAGCACTTCGACATGTCGCTTGGCAGCGGCCTGGGCAAGGTCACGGGCAAGGTGTTCCGCATCGGCCACCTCGGCGACTTCAACGACCTGACGCTGGTCGGCACGCTCGCCGGTGTCGGCATGGGGCTGGAACTCGCCGGCATCCCTCACGACAAGGGCGGCGTGACCGCCGCGATGAACTACCTGGCCGAAGCACACAAGGCCGCACCAGTGGGCACCTTCGTCACCCGCAGCTGAGACCGCGCCGCGAAAGACATCACGATGGCCGCCACCCCGCCCCGCAATACCGATGCACGTCCGCTGAACGTGCTGTTCATCACCTCCGACCAGCAGCGCGGTGACTGCTTCGGCTTCGAGGGACGGAAGGTCAAGACGCCCCACCTCGACCTGCTCGCGCGCCAGGGCACCCGCTTCTCGACCTGCATCACGCCGAGCAACGTCTGCCAGCCGTCGCGCGCATCGATCCTCACCGGCCTGCTGCCGATGAACCATCGGGTCTGGGACAACGGGGTGGACCTCGATCCGGCGATCGGCGCAGCCGGCTTCGGCGGGCGCTTCGCGCAGGCGGGCTACTCGACCGGATTCATCGGCAAGGCGCACTTCTCGACCAAGCACACCTTCGAGCCGACCGGCACGCCCGAGTGCGAGTTCAGCATGAAGGATTACCCGCCTGGCTGGGTCGGTCCCTACATGGGCTTCGAGCATGTGGAACTCGTGGTCGAGGGACACAACCGCACCCTGCCGCAGAAGCCGCCCGGAGGCATGGCCTACGAGCGCTGGTACTACGGCGACGGCCTGGGCGACTGGAAGAACACGCTCTACGAAACCCACCTTGCACCGGATGTCGGCGCCGCGCAGACCTGGCATTCGGCACTGCCGCCCGCCTTCCACAACTCGACCTGGGTCGGCGACCGCACGATCGAATTCATGCGCGAGAACAAGGACAAGCCCTTCGTCTGCTGGGCCTCGTTCCCCGACCCGCACCATCCGTTCGATGCGCCCGAGCCCTGGAGCCGGATGCACCATCCGGACGAGGTCGACCTGCCCTTTCATCGCACGCGCGACCTCGAGCGCCGCCCGTGGTGGCACAAGGCCAGCCTCGAAGGCCAGCCGCAGCTCACGCGCCCGGACATGCTGGCCCACCGCGCGAAGGGCTCGCGCGTACCGGCGCAAACCGACGAGCAGCTCCGGCACATGATCGCGAACTACTACAGCATGATCTCGCTGATCGACCACAACGTCGGCCGGATGATGATCGCGCTGCACGACATGGGCCTCGCCGAGAACACGCTGGTGATCTACACCACCGACCACGGCGACTGGCTCGGCGACCACGGCCTGATCCTCAAGGGCCCGATGATGTACGAGGGGCTGCTGCGCGTGGGCTACATCGCCCGCGGCCCGGGTATCCCGATGGGCAAGGTCGTCGACGACCCGGTCTCGACGCTCGACACCGCAGCCACGCTCTACGACTACTGCAGCATCGACGCCGGCCGCGAACTGCAGGGGCACAGCCTGCGCCCGCTGATCGACGGCACAGGCAGCCGCGACTTCGCCTACAACGAATGGAAGCTGCACCCGTCGCGCACCGGGCTCGCACTCGACCTGCGCTGCGTGCGCACGAAGACCGCCAAGCTCACGCTGGAGCTCGGCTCCGGCGCCGGCGAGCTGTACGACCTGGCGAACGATCCGCACGAGATGGACAACCTGTTCGGCAATCCCGACCGCACGGTACTGCAACGGCAACTGACGGACATGGCGATGAGCCGCCCCGGGGACTGGCAGGAGCCGTTGCCTGAGCCGGTGGGGATGGCCTGACTGCACCGCGCAGCATCGGCGCAGTCGGTCGCTGTCACGGAGAATTCAAGGCGACCGGGATATGATCCCCGCGCGGCCACAGCATCGTCGGTGCGCATTGGTCAACGTCTGGAGTGGTTCATGAAGAAGCCGGGCCTCCGCACCGCTGTTCGCACATCCAGCCGACGCCAGTGCGCGCGCCAGGTTTTCGCCGGCCTGCTGCTCGGCTCAGCGTTGCCGGGGCTGATCGCAGCACAGACCGCCGTCGCGCAGACAGGCTTCCCCGCGAAACCCATCCGGATCGTGGTGCCGGCGGTACCCGGCGGTGGCACCGACATCCTGGCGCGCCTGCTGAGCCCGCGACTGACCGAGATCTTCGGCCAGAGCGTCGTCGTCGAGAACCGCGGCGGCGCCTTCACCAACATCGGCACCGAGTTCGTCGCCCGGTCGCCCGCGGATGGCTACACGGTGCTGATCGCGAGCACCCCGCACGCGATCAACCCGACGCTGCTGCCGAAGCTGCCGTTCGATCCGATCAACGACTTCACCATGATCAGCCAGCTCGCGCTGACGCAGAACGTGCTGGTGGTGCATCCGTCGCTGCCGGTGACCAGCGTGAAGCAGTTCATCGCGCTCGCCCGGGCCCGGCCGGGGGCCCTGACCGCCGGTACCTCCGGCGGCAACTCGGCCTATCTTGCGGTAGAGATGCTGAGGTCGATGGCGAAGATCGACATCGTCAACGTCGCCTACAAGGGCGCAGGCCAGGCGCTGAACGACACCGTGGCCGGCCATGTACAGTTCCAGTTCAACACGGTGCTCGCCGCGATGCCGTTCATCCAGAACGGACGCCTGCGCGCGATCGGTACTTCCGGCTTCAAGCGCGCCGGTTCCCTGCCCGACGTCCCGGCGGTGGCGGAGACCGTCCCCGGGTTCGAGTCGAGCGGCTGGTACGCACTGATGGGGCCGGCCGGCATCCCGCGCGACGTCGCCCTGAGGCTCCATGACGGTTTCGCCAGGGCGCTGCGTATTCCCGACGTCACCAGGAGGCTGTCCGAGATGGGCGTCGACGTGGTCGCGGGCACACCCGATGAACTGACCCGGCTGATGCCGCTGGAGATAAAGAAGTGGGGAGCCGTGGTGAGGAGTTCGGGGGCGAAGGCCGAATAGGCCACCGGGCTACGCCTGGAAAGCCCGATACTTCTCCGTTGCCAGCAGGCGACCGATCTCCGCCCTGAGCGCGGCGATGTCCTCCGCGCGCAACGGCTCGAGATCGCCCATCTCGGCCATGAAGGCCTCGCGCGTCGGCGGAAACGACAGGAAGTGTCCCCACGGCTGGCGCCTCGCACCGCGGGCACGGCCGTACAGGTGCACATGCAGCTCATGGCGCCAGTTGCCGTTGTCCTGGTAGTTGATGCGCCCGATGTCGATTCCGTGGCGCGTGAGTACCGTCTTCATTGCCTCGCCCGCGACCATCGTGAGCTTCACCAGCTCGATCGCCTGCTCGCGGTTGAGGTGCGTGCGGTCCTCGACTGCCTGCCTGGGGTTGATGATGATGTGCGCGCCGTCACCGCGTGCCACGTGCGGATGGTCGGGCGCGATGATGTCGAAGTGCACCGCTTCGAAAATCAGAGCCATGGCTGACGGGTTCCTGCCTGTTGGCCGAGTGGCTCGATTGTCCGCGCAGCACGTGACCCGAGGCAAGGCCCTGCCAGGTCGGCATCGTCGAGTGGACAGTCGGCACGAAAGGGGTATCGTCGTGTAGCACCGCCGTTCGAGCGGCACCCAGGAGGAAACCTGCACATGTTCCGGTTCCAGACGCCGTGTGGCATTTGCACCGGCATGCTCGCGGCAGCTGCCACCCTCGCGCTGCTGTCGGCCCCGGTGGCCGTCTTCGCCCAGGCAACCGGCAAGGGTCCCGGCGGCTACCCGATCCGTCCGGTCCGACTGCTGGTTCCGAACGTACCTGGCGGCACCACGGACATGGTCGCACGGCTGATTGCTCCCCGGCTCGGCGACGAGATCGGCCAGCCGGTGGTGATCGACAACCGGGGCGGAGCGGCCGGCCTGATCGCGCGCGACATGGCGCTGCGCGCGCCGGCCGATGGCTACACGCTTCTGCTCAGCAACCAGGCGATCGTGATCGCGGCGGTACTGAACGAGAAGTCCGGCGGCGACCTCGCGCGCGAATTCAATACGTTCGCATGGATCGGCGTCGCGCCGAACATCCTGGTCGCGCATCCGTCGGTACCGGCGAAGACGTTGCCCGAGCTGGTGACGCTGATGAAGTCGAAGCAGCTGAGCTTCGGCTCTGGCGGCATCGGCAGCGCGACCCACATGGGCATGGAACTGTTCTTCCACCTGTCCGGCACCAGCGGGCTTCACGTGCCCTACAAGAGCGCCGGACCGGCACTGACCGATACCGTGTCCGGCCATGTACAGTTCCTGCTCGCATCGCTGCCCAGCGCGCTGCCCTACATCCGGTCGGGCAAGCTGCGCGCCTATGGCGTCGGCAGCGCACGGCGCTCGCGGGTCGCACCCGACATCCCGACGCTCGCGGAAGCGGGCGTGCGCGGCTATCTCTACGAGACCTGGTACGGCATGTTCGCACTGTCCGCGCTGCCGCGGCCGATGGTGCAGTGGCTGAACGCAGCGGTGAACCGCGTGCTCATGGAACCTGCGGTGATCGCCCGGCTTTCCGACGGCGGCATCGAGCCGGGGAGCGAGACACCCGAGGCATCGCAGAAGTTCTTCGTCGAGGACGTGGCCCGGTGGCGACGGCTGATCCGCGACACCGGCATCAAGGCGGAATAGCGTGGGCCGTACGCGAAGCGCCGGTCGTTGACCGGTCGATGCACGATGGCATAATCCCCGGCCCGATCACGGTTGGGCAGCGCATCGCAGAGTGCGCATCCCGGCCGGTCACGAGCCGATGCCGGACAGGGACGGCCGGCGCCCTGGAGGAATGGAAATGTCACGAGCACTGTCCGCCGCAGGCCTGGCCGCCGCCTGCACGTTCGCACTTGGCGCCATGCCGGCGTTCGCGCAGGGCAAGGGCCCGGGTGGCTACCCGCTGAAGCCGATCCGATTCCTCGTTCCGTTCGCCCCCGGAGGCACCACCGACCTCGTTGCCCGGCTGGTGTCGCAGCGCCTGAGCGACGAGCTCGGCCAGCAGCTGGTGGTCGACAACCGCGGTGGTGCCGGCGGCACGATCGCCGCCGAGATCGTCGCGCGCTCCGCTGGCGATGGCTACACGCTGAAGATGAACCACCAGGGCATGACCTTCAACGCAACGCTGTATCCGAAGCTGCCGTTCGACACGGCGAAGGCCTTCGCGGCGATCGGCCAGGTGGGGATCACGCCGAACGTGCTGGTGGTGAACACCGCCGTGCCGGCGAAGACGGTGAACGAGTTCGTGGCGCTCGCGAAGAAGGGCGGCAACATCCCGTTCGGGTCCGGCGGCATGGGCAGCTCCGCCCACCTCGCCGTAGAGTTGTTCATGCTGCAGACCGGCGTGAAGATGCTGCACGTGCCGTACAAGGGCGCCGGCCCGGCGCTCGCCGACACGATCGGTGGCCAGGTCCAGATGATGATCGCGACGCTGCCAGCGGCATCCGGGCACATCCGGGCCGGCAAGCTGCGCGCGCTCGGCATGTCGGGCGTGAAGCGTTCGCCCGCGTTTCCCGAGATCCCGACCATCGCCGAGTCCGGCGTGCCGAAGTACGACTACGACACCTGGTACGGCATCTTCGGGCCGGCCTCGCTGCCGCGCACGATGGTGACCTGGCTCAACCAGACGCTGAACCGGGTGCTGGTCGAACCCGACCTGCGCAAGCGGCTGGCCGACAGCGGCCTGGAGGTCGAGACCAGCACGCCGGAACAGATGCAGAAGACCGTGGTCGAGGACATGGCCCGCTGGGGCAAGGTGATCCGCGAAGCGAACATCCGCATCGATTGACACGACCGTCGACGACCGTCGACGGCCCTCGACGGCCCTCGACGGCCCCGGGCGAGTCGGGCATCCTTCGGGCCTCGGCCGCCGGGCAATGGCGGCGACAATTGCGATGGCGACGGCAGAGGACTACAGATGAGTCAGGCAACCAAGCTGCGCGAGATGCTCGCGCGTCCCGGCATGATCGTGGCACCGGGCATCTATGACGGCATGTCGGCACGGCTGGGCCGCATGGCCGGCTTCGAGGCGCTGTATGCCACCGGCGGCGGCATCGCCCGGTCGACGGGCGTGCCCGACATCAACCTGATCGACCCGGGGCACATCGTGCAGCGGCTGTCCGAGATCTGCGACGCGGTCGACTGCCCGGTGATCGGCGACGCCGACACCGGCTATGGCAACGCGCTGAACGCCTATCGGGTAATCCGCCAGTTCGCACGCATCGGCCTGGCTGGCGTACACCTGGAAGACCAGACCTTCCCGAAACGCTGCGGGCACCTGAACGACAAGTCGATCGTCAAGGCGAAGGACTTCGTGCCGGTGCTCAAGGCGGCGAAGGATGCCGACCCGGACATCGTGATCATCGCCCGCACCGATGCGATCGCGGTCGAGGGCTTCGATGCTGCAGTCGAGCGGATGAAGCTCTACGACGAGGCCGGCGCCGACGTCCTGTTCATCGAGGCACCCACCACGCTCGAGCAGATCGAGCAGATCCCGACGCTGTTCTCCAAGCCGCTGCTGATCAACATGTTCTTCGGCGGCAAGACGCCGCTGGTGTCGGCGCCCGACCTGGAACGCATGGGCTACAAGATCGAGATCATCCCGTCAGATGCGCAGCGTGCGGCGATCCGTGCCATGCAGCGCGTCTTCGCGGTGCTCAAGACGCATGGCGAGGCATCGGCGATGGCCGATGACATGGCCTCGTTCGATGAACGCGAGCAGATCGTCGCGACCAAGGCGTGGTTCGCGCGCGGCGCGGGCTATGAGGGCAAGTAGCGGCGTGGCGGCGACCGGCTCCATGCGGGCGTTGCACAGTACTGTCGCGCTTGCCGCCGCCTGTGTGGCTGCGGCGGGCAGTGCCTGGGCGCAGGCCTGGCCGGCGAAGCCGGTGCGCATCGTTGTCCCGACGACGCCGGGCGGCTCCGCCGACACGCTGACCCGGGTGCTCGCCACGCGAATGACCGAGTCGCTCGGCCAGCAGATCGTCGTCGAGAACCGCGCCGGATCGGCGGCGATCGTGGGCACCGAAGCGGTCGCACGCGCCACGCCCGACGGCTACACGCTGCTGATGGCCTGGGGCAGTCACGTGATCAACCCCGGGCTGTACGGCAAGCTGCCCTACGACACGCTGAAGGACTTCACCCCGATCGTGCAGGTTGCGGTGCAGCCGCTGATGGTCATGGTGCATCCGTCACTGCCGGCGAAGACGCTGCAGGCGTTCATCGCCTTCGCGAAGAAGCAGCCCGGCCGCATCACCTATGCGACCGCCGGCACCGGCAGCGGCGGTCACCTCGCCGGCGAACTGTTCGCCAGCGTGGCCGGCTTCCGCTGGACGCCGGTGCCCTACAAGGGCATCCAGCCGGCGATGACCGACCTCATCGGCGGCCATGTCGACGCCGCCACCGGTACGATGGTGGCGGGGATCTCTCACGTGCGCAGCGGCAAGCTGCGCGGCCTCGCCGTGACCAGCCTGAAACGCTCGTCCGGCGCACCGGACATCCCGACGATGGCCGAGAGCGGCCTGCCGGGGTTCGAGGTCTACACCTCGTACTATCTGCTCGGCCCGGCCGGCACGCCGCGCACGGTGGTCGACCGGATGAACGCGGAAGTGGTGAAGGCCCTGCAGCATCCCGAAGTGAAGGAACGGCTGGCCCGCGACGGCGCCGACGGTATCGGCGGCACGCCCGAGCAGCTGCAGGCGCACCTGATGTCCGAGATCGCACGCTGGACGAAGGTGATCCGTCAGGCGGGCGTGAAGGTCGATTGAAGCGAGCGGAAGGCACGATGCTCACACTGGCAGTACTCGAAGGCGACGATATCGGGCGCGAGGTCGTGCCCGAATGCGTGAAGGTGATGCGCGAGGCTGCGGCCGCAGTCGACCTGCAGATCGACTGGAAGCCGATGCCGATCTCGCGCGCCGGGCATGCGGCCGCCGGGCACACCGTCCCGCCGGGTACGCTCGAGACGCTGGCCACCTACGACGGCTGGGTCCTGGGCCCGATCGGCCACCGCGAGTACCCGAAGGGCGACCCGACCTGGCTCAACCCGCACCCGCTGTTCCGCACCCACTTCGGGCTGTTCGCCAACTACAAGCCGTTCCGCTCCTACCCGAACCTGCCTTCGGTGCACAAGGACATCGACCTGCTGTTCCTGCGCGAGACCACCGAGGGCTTCAAGGTCGATGGCAACCTGTTCATGGGCTACGGCGAGTTCATGCCGACAGAGGACAGCGCGATCGGCATCTGCGTCACCACGAAGCTCAAGAGCCGGCTGATCGCCGAGGCGGCGTTCGAGGCCGCTGCCCGGCGCCCGCGGCGCAAGGTGACGGCGGTGCACAAGAACACCGTGTACCGCTATGGTGACGGCCTGTTCGCCGACGAATGCCGGAAGGTCGCGGCGCGCTTCCCGGAGGTCGAGTTCGAGGAAGTCATCGTCGACACCTTCGCGATGAGGTTGGTGATGAAGCCGCAGCAGTACGACACGATCGTCACCACCAACCTGTACGGCGACATCCTGACAGACGAAGCGGCCGGGCTGGTCGGTGGCCTCGGCCTCGCGCCGGGCGTGAACGCAAGCGAGACGTTGGCGATGGCGCAGGCAACACATGGCTCGGCACCGGATATCGCAGGCCGCGGCATCGCCAACCCGTACGCGATGATCATGTCGGGCAAGCTGCTGTTCGAGTGGCTCGCGGGCAAGCGCAGCGAGCCGAAGGCTGCCCGGGCGGCCGGATTGATCGAAGCGGCAATGTCCGCAGTCATCGCAGAGGCCGCACAGCTCACACCGGATCTCGGGGGCAGCGCGAGCACCCAGGCGATGGGTGATGCGGTCGCCCGCGCGATCGGCACCGCCTGATAACGGCGGAAAGTCCCCGGGCTGCCGTATCGAGGTCGGTCGGACAGCCAACGGGTGCCGTCACGCGAGGGGCCGCAAGCAGGTTTACCGCGCCGTAAGTCTGTGCGTTGTGCTAATTTCACGCACAACCTGACAGCCCTGCCTGTCGAGGCGTCTTTCCACGGAACGTCTTTCCACGGAACGGATACCCACCAGGCCAATCGGAGGAGCAGCAACGATGTACACCCCGCGTATCCAGCGCCGCAAGGCGATCCTCGCCAGCGGCGCCATCGCCGCGCTGACCGCAATCGGTTCAGCCGCCACGCCAGCCCTGGCCCAGTCCCAGGCATCCAACTGGCCGCAGCGTCCGGTTCGGGTGATCGTACCCAACGGACCAGGTGCATCGAGCGACCAGCTGGCCCGCGTGCTGGCGATGAAACTGGGCGAAGCGGTCGGCCAGCAGTTCGTCGTGGACAACCGCCCGGGCGCCGGCGGCATCATCGGCATGGAGATCACCGCGCGCGCCGTGCCGGACGGCTACACGCTGATGGCGACCTCGACCGCGAACCACGTGATCGCCCCCCAGTTGCACCGCAAGCTCGGGTTCGACGTGTTCAAGGATTTCGAGCCGATCATGCTGTACGGCACGACGCAGAACGTCCTGGTCGTGCATCCATCGATGCCGGCGAAGACGGCGCAGGAACTGCTCGCGCTGCTCAGGGCCAACCCGGGCAAGTACAACATGGCCTCGGCAGGCTCCGGTGCGCAGAGCCACCTTGCAGGCGTGCAGTTGATGCTGGCGGCGCGCACCGACGCGACCCACGTACCCTACAAGGGGGGCGGCGCATCTGTCGCAGCGGTGATCGCCAACGAATCGCAGTTCACCTTCACGCCGATCGCGGCCACCATCCCGCACATCCGCTCCGGGCAGTTGCGCGCACTGGCCACTGCCGGCGCTGCACGCAGCACCCAGTTGCCCGACCTGCCGACACTGGGCGAAGCGGCGCTACCCGGCTTCCAGTCGACCGGCTGGGTCGGCATGATGACTCCGCGCGGCACGCCCAAGGCGGTGAACGAACGGCTCTATTCGCTGATGATGCAGGTGATGAAGCAGGCCGATACCCGCGAGCTGATCGTGCGCGCCGGTGCCGACCCGGTCACCAGCACGCCGGAGGAGTTCGGCAAGTTCATCCGATCGGAGTACGAGAGCTTCCGTGCGGCCGTGAAGGCGGCGAAGCTGGTCGCGGAGTAACGCGGCCCGCCCGGGCCGCAATCGCATGGAACAGGCATCGGGCAGCGGCGCGCGCATTCGCGTCGGGCGCATTCGGCTGGCCGCCGTCGCGGCGATCGCGTCCCTGGCATGCCCGGCCGGGGCCGACGCACAGGGGTGGCCCCAGCGTCCGGTGCGCATGATCGTGCCGGAGGGTGCGGGCTCGTCGGCAGACACGATCAGCCGCGTATTCGCACTTCGCCTGGCGGATCTCCTGGGCCAGCAGGTGGTGGTGGACAATCGGCCTGGCGCAGGCGGTATCGTCGGCATGGAGATCGCTGCGCGGGCGGTGCCGGACGGCTATACGATCCTCGGTACCGCGACCGCCACGCAGGTCATCGCGCCGCTGCTGCAGAAGAAGCTGACCTTCGATCCGTTCAAGGACGTGGTGCCGGTATCGTTGCTGGCGATCACGCAGAATGTCCTGGTCGTGCATCCGTCGGTCGCAGCGAAGTCTCCGAAGGACCTGATCGCCCTGCTGAAGGCAGCCCCCGGCCGGCTGAACATGGCATCGGCGGGTGCAGGCTCGCAGAGCCATCTGGCAGGCGTACGGTTCCAGATCGCCAGCGGCACCGAAGCAGTCCATGTGCCGTACAAGGGCGGCGGTGCATCCGTGACTGCCGTGGTCGCCAACGAAGCCCAGTTCACGCTGACGCCACTGGCCGCCACGCTGCCCTTCATCCGCTCCGGCCAGCTACGTGCGCTGGCGACAGCCGGACCGAAGCGCACCGCGCAGCTGCCGGAACTTCCGACGATCGCCGAGTCGGCGATGCAAGGCTTCCAGTCGACCGGCTGGGTCGGGCTGATGGTGCCGCGCGGAACGCCCCAGCCGATCGTGGATCGGCTCCATGCCCTGGCTACGGCCGTAATGAAGCAGCCCGAGACCCAGGACTTGCTGGTACGCGCTGGCGCCGATCCCGCAAGCAGCACGCCGGCGGAGTTCGCGAGCCTGATCCGCGAGGAATGGACACGGTTCCAGGCTGCGATCGCCGCCGCGAAGCTCGCGATCGAATAGCACACGTCACCCGGTACACCCGAGGAAGGAAGCAGACATGTCGATCGACCTTCGCATGCGCAGCGCGCTGGCACTGGGCATCGTATCCGCGGCAAGTCTCTGCACGCCGTGCGCGGCGCAATCGTTTCCGACCGGGCCGGTGCGCTTCATCGTACCCTTCGCTGCAGGCGGCACCTCCGACATCCTGGCGCGGCAGATCGCGCCCAAGCTGTCCGAGGCGCTCGGCCAGCCGGTGCTGGTCGAGAACCGCGCGGGTGCGAATGGCAACGTCGGCGCGGAAGTCGTCGCGCGCGCCACGCCGGACGGCCAGACGCTGCTGCTGGCAGACCTGGGCGCGATCGCGATCAATCCGTCCGTCTACAAGCAGTCATACGATCCGGTGCGCGACCTCGTCGGCGTCACCATGGTCGCCTATTCACCGCACCTGCTGGTGGTCCATCCGTCGGTGCCGGTGCGCACCGTGAAGGAGCTCATCGCCCTCGCCCGCAGCCGGCCGGGACAGCTCAACTTCGCCACCTCGGGCGTCGGCGGGCCACCACACCTGGCCGGCGTTGCGTTTGCGCAGGCCACCGGCTCGAAATGGGCCTTCATTCCGTACAAGGGCGGCGCGGCCGCGCTGATCGACGTGGCCGGCGGGCACGCCGACCTCACGTTCAACGGCATGCTTGCAACCTTCCCGTACGTGAAGGGCGGGCGGCTGCGGCTGGTCGCGGTGTCCGGCGCAAAGCGCTACCCGACGCTGCCCGACGTGCCCACCGTTTCGGAGTCGGGCGTCCCCGGGTTCGAGACCGGCTCGTGGCAGGGCATCCTGGCCGCCTCGGCGAGCCCGCGCGCCGCACTGGACCGGTTGTCGACGGACATCGCCCGCATCCTGAACGTACCCGAGATGCGCGAGTACCTCGGCCGCCAGGGTGCAGAGGTGTCGACGATGAAGCCCGAGCAACTGTCCGCCTGGATGAAGACCGAGGTCGCGAAGTGGGCCGAGGTCGTGCGCAAGGGCGGCATCAAGCTGGAGTGAGGCTGGCCGTCGGCCATTTCCATTCACGGATCTCCGGCATGTCCTCGCCATGCTGGCGGATGTACGCATGGCGGTCGGTCACCTCCATCACCGGCTTGCCGGCCCATTTCCAGATGGCGGTGCCGGCGCTGCAATGGCACGCCGCATCTTCCCCCGACAACCGTTGCGGCTACATCTGTCTGCCGCAAACGATCACGTTCACCCGGTTGCGCGAACGAAGGCAACGGTCGGTCACACGCAACGGCGGGTTGCAGAGCAGGTAGATCTGCCCGACCGGCAGGTCATTGACCGCTCGCCACCACGCGCCGAGCCGTCAGCGGGCGCGGCACCCGGCTTGCCGGCCGCGCGCGCCTGCTTCATCTGCCCCATAATCTTCGTGCCCTTGAGTCGGGCAAGGTCGGTGGCTTTCATCGCCATGGTCGTATCTCCCTCAATCCTGGTTTCATCTGCATATGGCGGGTGCATGGCCCTGAAGTCCACGGTGTTCAAGGCGGAGCTGCAGGTGAGCGACCTCGACCGCCACCATTACGAGACTCATGCGCTGACGCTTGCCCGCCATCCGTCCGAGACCGACGAGCGCATGATGATGCGCGTGCTGGCGTTCGCACTCAATGCCGACGCAGCGCTTTCGTTCGCCGGCGACGTGAGCGCCCAGGACGAACCTTCGCTCTGGATCAGGGACCTCACCGGCTCGATCCGGCTGTGGATCGAGGTCGGGCTGCCCGACCCGAAGCTGCTGCGCAAGGCGGCGGGACGCAGCGAGGCGGTGACCGTGTATGCCTACGGGCGCGGCGCCGATCTCTGGTGGGCGAGTGCGTCACAGCACTGCGCGCAAGTCGATCGGCTGACCGTCTGGCACATCCCTCAGGTGACCAGCCTGCGCCTTGCGGCGCTGGCCAGGCGCTCGATGCAGTTGCAATGCCTGGTCCAGGAAGGCGACATCACATTCTCGGATGCATCGGATTCGGTCGGCGTCGAACGCATCCTGCTCAAGGCTCCGACGGCACGGATGGGCCGCTAGCTAGCCAGTCACGACGGCAGTGTCCGCTGTTCCTGCTGCGCCCACAACCCTGCATACACGCCACCCAGTGCCAGCAGCTGCGCATGGGTCCCGGCCTCGACGACGCGGGCACGATCGAACACGACGACATGGTCGGCGCGTGCGGCATCGCGCAACTGGTGGGTGACCAGCACGGACGTACGCCCGCCCGAGACATCGAGCAGCGTCTGCATGACGGCACGCCCGGTGGCCGGGTCGAGTGCACTGGTCGGTTCATCGAGCACCAGCAGCACGGGTTCGCGCACCAGCGCACGTGCGATCGCGATGCGCTGGCGCTGTCCGCCCGAGCAGGTGTCGCCCGCCACCATCGTGCCGTAACCCTCCGGCAGGGAATCGACCCAGGACGCGATGCCGGCAGCCCGCGCCGCTGCCACGACCTGCGCGTCGGTTGCATCGAGCCGTCCCGCCCGGATGTTCTCCGCGATCGTCGCGTGGAACAGCAGGCTGTCCTGGAAAACCGCACTGACCCCGAACCAGTAGGCCTGCAGGTCCGCCTGCGCGAGGTCCTGCCCGTCGACCAGCACGCGGCCGGCCCGGGGTGTCTGCAGGCCGAGCAGCAGCTGCAGGGCAGTGCTCTTGCCGGAGCCGCTCGCACCGACGAACGCGGTCATGCGCCCGGCTGCGATCTCGAACGTCGCATCGCCGAGCTGGTCGGCCGGCACGGAGGCGGTGTCGGCTGCCGCATCGCTGGCATATCGGAAGCTCACCTGCTCGAACGCGATCGCGGGCGGCTGCTGCAGGCTCATCGCGCGCCTGTCGCCTTCGCCCACGGCGCGATCGGCAACACCGGGGACAGGGACGGCCCGTGCCGGCACTGGCCCGGCCGGCATCCCGAGCAGCTCCGTGATCCGGCGCATGCCAGCCGACGCACCGATGAGCCCCGGCATCGCCGCGGTGAGCGAGTAGGTATGGGTAGCCAGGCTGGAGAACAGCAGGTAGAACGCGATCAGCCCGCCCGGCGTCATGTCGCCACGCACGACCATCCAGCAGCCGAGCGCCAGCACCACCAGGTCGATCAGTTCGATCGCGATCCACGGCACGCGATGGCTGAAGTAGCTGAACACGTTGTAGCGCAGCGATGCGGTGATGATGCGCTGGTTGTGCACATCGAACCGCTGCGCCGCGAGCACGTTCAGGCCGAACACGCGCAGCACGATCTGGTTCGCGAGATTCTCCTGCAGGTGCGTGGCGAGGCCACCGACCGCAGTCTTTGCCGCATAGCTTTCGCGCGCGGCCAGCGGCGTGAGGAAGCGCGGGCCGATCAGCGCCAGCGGCAGCAGGGCGATGCCGGCGAGCGCGAGGCGCCAGTCGCTCCACAGCAGCAGCCCGAGCGCGATCACGACGCCACAGGCTGCCGTCGCCACGTAACCGAGGGACCAGAGCGCCGGTTCGACGCTGCCGGCATCGCTGGTGATGCGCGTGATCAGGTCGCCATGCGTCGACGTGCGCAGCCTGGACAGGGGCAGGCGCTGGGTGTGTTCGAACAGCCGCGCCCGCACCTCGCCCGGCACCGATGCGCACAACTTCGCCTGGAGATACTCGTGCAGCAGCGCAGCGCCACCGGAGACGACGGCCGCCACCAGCAGCAGCACCAGGATCAGTACGACCAGCCCGCCATCGGCCTTCAGCAGCGCGTCATCGACGAGCGTGCCGAACGCCTTGCGCTGGCCCAGCTGCAGCCCGAGCTCCAACGCCATCAGCAGCCCGATCGTCGCGAGCTGTCCTCGATGCGGGCGCAGCAGCGGCGCGAGACCGCGCCACAGGCTGCCGGCCCAGCCGAAGCCTGCAACCTCTTGCGCGGGGGCCGCCGGCGCGCGGTCGGTCACGGATAGAAGAGATACAGCCGGTAGCCGACCGGGCGTAGCTCGGTAGTGTCGAGCGTCAGGCGTATGGAGAACTCGTCGCCGGCACGCAGCCCCTTGCGCTCCGGATTGCCGGCAGGCAGGTACTGGTCGGGAAGCAGCACCCTGCGCGCCAGCGGACGGTCCTGTGCATCGGTCAGCGTGACTTCGATCGCCGGGAAAGCGACATCGATCGCAGCCCGGCTGCGCACCGACGCGGCGAGCTGGATGAGGTTCGGCTTCGCCGCGTCCACCGCCTGCAGGTCCGAACTTTCGATCACCAGCTGTTCGGCGGCCTTCGGCAGGCCGACCTCGCAGCGGGCGATCCGGCAGAGATTCTCGAGCAGGGCCCGGCTGGCGGGGTAGTGCGCGGCAATCTGCGTACGATATGCATGCACGACCTGCCCGGCCAGCAGCACGGCGAGCAGGATGGACGCAACGATCCAGGTCGCGCGGTAGCGTCGCAGCACGACGCACAGCAGGGCGAGCAGGGCCGCCGCGAGAGCGACCGGGTATTCGCGCAGCAGCGTCGCTGGCGACAAGCCCGTGACGAGCGCGGCCAGGGGTGCTGGCAGGCGGTCGCCCGCCAGCAACAGTACGGCCACCGCCACAGCCAGGAGGAGGCCGGCGGTGATGCCGACCACGCGCATGCGGCTGGCCGCGGACGTCGTGGCCGGCGGCGCTGCCGGACCGACAGAATAGTCGGTCAGCTCCGGCGCGAACTGCGGCGATGGGTCGACGACATCGCCGGAGCGCGGCGGCTGCGGTTGCGGTTGCGGCTGCGGCCGTGCATCCGCCGTGACGCGCGGCATTTCGTCCGTTGTCCCGCTCCCCTGCAGCGATCCTGCATCAGGAAGATCCAGCAGGTGATCGACCGCCATCGGTGCGTTCGACGACTCTGCGCCGACCCGCAGGGCCGGGACATCGGGCGTCCACTCGGCGACGCGCTCGCCACCGGGCGTATCGCGCAGGGTGCCGGCCCTGGCCGGGGCATCCGGCGCTCGGGCGGCGTCCTGGACCACCCCGGGCTCGGATGCCTTCAGTGCCGCATCGGCGACCGTGGTCAACGAGGGAAAGGCGTCGAACACCGTGCCGCAGCTGCCGCAACGCACCTGCCCGCCGGACGCCTGCAGCTGCGCCGGGGTGACACGGAACATTGTCAGGCAGGCCGGGTTCGAGCAGCGGGTGACCAGTGCCATGGGTCCGTCCTCAGCGCACGCGCATGCCGGCGAGCAGCGCCCAACCGTCCAGGGTGCGCACGGTCATGAGTTCGCAGCCGGGGGCGTAGACCTCGGCGATCTGTGCCGCCTGGCTGTCGAGCAGGCCAGCCAGCGCGATCATGCCGCCTGGCCGGACCTGTGCGGCGAGCAACGGCGCCAGCGCCATCAACGGCCGGGCGAGGATGTTGGCGACCACTACGTCATACTCCGCCGCGTCGCCGGCATCGTCGGGCAGACAGAAGGTCGCACCATCGATGCCGTTGGCGATCGCATTGGCCGCGGCGGTGGTCACGGCTTCGGGATCGATGTCGATACCACTGACCTTCGCGGCACCGAGCCTTGCTGCGCCGATCGCGAGCACACCCGAACCGCATCCGTAGTCCAGCACCGATTCGCCACCGCGCAGCGTCGCGGCCAGCCATTCGAGGCACAGTCGCGTGGTGGGATGGCTTCCGGAGCCGAACGCACGCCCTGGATCTATCACCAGGTTGATCGCGGCGGGGTCGGGCGGCTGGTGCCAGGTCGGCACGATCCAGAGCCGGTCGGTGATGCGAATCGGCTCGAACTCGCGCTGGGTGAGCGCGACCCAGTCGGCATCCTCCACCGTGCGCGTACCGCTCATGGCCGAAGGATCGATCGCGCATTCGGCGAGCGCCGGCCCGACGAGCGCCTCGGCCTGCGCCGCATCCTCGAACAGTGCGGCGAGACGCGCGCGCTGCCAGCGGATCGGCCGCAACGGCTCGTTCCATTCGCCGGGCTCGTCGAACACCGCCTGTTCTTCGGGCGTGCCGGCCAGCGCATCGCCGACGTCGACCGCGAGGGCTCCGGCCTCCAGCAGCGCATCGCCGAGCAGATCGGCCTGCCCGGGCGTGACTTCGAAGGTGACGGCGGTCAGCGGCATGGCGGGCGCCCGGTCAGCCGGCTTCGCCCTTGCGGTGCTTGCCCACCTTCTCTTCGAGGTAATGGATGTTCGAGCCGCCCTGCATGAAACGGGCATCGACCATCAGGTCGCGGTGCAACGGCAGGTTCGTCCGGATGCCGTCGACCACCATCTCGGAGAGCGCGCTTCGCATCCGCGCGATCGCCTGGTCACGCGTATCGCCGTAGGCGATCAGCTTGCCGATCAGCGAGTCGTAGTGCGGGGGCACCACGTAGTTGTTGTACACATGGGAATCGACGCGAATTCCCGGCCCGCCCGGCGGATGATAGAAGGTGATGCGCCCGGGCGAAGGCACGAAACTGTAGGGGTCCTCGGCGTTGATCCGGCACTCGATCGCGTGCCCCTTCGGCACGATGTCGCGCTGGCGCAGGCCCATCCGTTCGCCGGCGGCGATGCGGATCTGCATCTGCACGATATCCACGCCAGTGATCATCTCGGATACCGGATGCTCGACCTGCACCCGGGTGTTCATCTCGATGAAGTAGAACTGACCGTCCTGGTACAGGAACTCGAACGTACCCGCGCCCCGGTAGCGGATGCGCTTGCAGGCCTCGATGCAACGGTCGAAGATGCGCGCCCGGACGCGATCGCCGATCAACGGTGCCGGCGCTTCCTCGACGATCTTCTGGTGCCGGCGCTGCATCGAGCAGTCGCGGTCGCCCAGGTGCACCGAATTGCCGTGCTCGTCGGACAGCACCTGCACCTCGACATGACGCGGGTCTTCCAGGAACTTCTCGAGGTAGACATCGGCCTGGCCGAAGGCCGCCTTCGCCTCCGAGCGGGTCATCGTCACGGCGTTCAGCAACGCCGCCTCGGTATGCACCACGCGCATCCCGCGGCCGCCGCCGCCGCCCGCCGCCTTGATGATCACCGGATAGCCGACCGACCGCGCGATCTTCACGATCTCGACCCCGTCCTCGGGCAGCGCCCCCTCGGACCCGGGCACCAGCGGCACGCCGGCCTTCTTCATCGCGGCCTTCGCGTTCACCTTGTCGCCCATCAGCCGGATGGTCTCCGGCCGTGGCCCCACGAACACGAAACCGCTCTGTTCGACCCGTTCGGCGAAATCCGCGTTCTCGGACAAGAAGCCATAGCCGGGGTGGATCGCCTCGGCGTCGGTCACCTCGGCCGCGCTGATGATCGCCGGTATGTTCAGGTAAGAATGGGTGGGCGAGGCCGGACCGATGCACACCGACTCGTCGGCCAGACGCACGTACTTCGCGTCCGAGTCGGCTTCGGAATGCACCGCCACGGTCTTCACGCCGAGTTCCCGGCAGGCGCGCTGGATGCGCAGTGCGATCTCGCCCCGGTTGGCGATCAGGATCTTCTCGAACATCCCGGGCTACCCGATCACGAACAGCGGCTCGCCGTACTCCACCGGCTGGCCGTTCTCGACCAGGATGGCCTTGATCGTCCCGGCAGCGTCGGACTCGATCTCGTTCATCAGCTTCATCGCCTCGATGATGCAGAGCGCCTCGCCGGCCGCGACCGACTGGCCGACGTCGACGAAAGCCTTGCCACCGGGCGAGTTCGACCGATAGAAGGTACCGACCATCGGCGACTTCACGACGTGTCCGTCCGGTGCAGCCGCCGGCGCGGCCGCTGGCGGCGCAGGCTGGGCCGCCACCGGCGCCGGCGCGGCGACGATCTGCTGCGGCTGCTGCATGACGATCGGCTGCGTACCGGGCAGCGTGCGTGCGATGCGTACTTTTTCTTCGCCCTCGGTGATCTCGAGTTCGGCGATCCCGGACTCCTCGACCAGGTCGATCAGCTTCTTGAGCTTGCGCAGGTCCATCCGGCTTACCCCTTCATTGTTCTGGAATCAGCGCCGCGATCGCGTGATCGAGCGCTGCGCGGTAACTGCCCGCGCCGAGCCCGGTGATCACTCCGACGGCGATGTCGCTGAGGTACGAGTGGTGGCGGAACGCCTCGCGGGCGAACACGTTGGACAGATGGACTTCGATGAACGGGATCGCGACCCCCGACAGCGCATCACGCAACGCGACGCTGGTGTGCGTATAGGCACCCGCGTTGATCAGGATGTAGTGGACCCGCTCGCGGCCGGCCTGCTGGATACGGTCGACCAGTTCGCCTTCATGATTGCTCTGGAACGTGGCCACCTGCACGCCGGCCGCCTGGCCGCGGTCGACCAGCGAGCGGTCGATTTCCGCCAGCGTGGTCCTGCCGTACACGGCGGGTTCGCGGGTACCGAGCAGGTTCAGGTTGGGACCGTGCAGGACGAGTACCGATTTCGCACGCAGCGGCGATACGCCGCCCCGTGCCGGACGGTATGCGGGCGACGCGCGGGACGCGGCAGACGACACGGGCTTGGTCATGGGCGCGCAGTGTGCCCCCGGTAGCGGGATCTGTCCAGTTTTCCTGCGATCTGCGGGGATTCCCCGACTACAGCAGCTTTTCGATGATCGGCGCGAGCGTGGCTTCCGTGTAGATGCCAGCCCGTCTGGCGACGATCTTCCCGGTGCGGTCGAATACGACGGTGTAGGGCAGCAGATCGCCCTGGTTTCCCGCCTTGCGCGCAAGGTCGAAGACCGACATGTCGCCGACCAGCAGCGGATAGTTCACGCCGATCTCGGCTGCGAAGCGGCTGACCCGCTCCGGCTTGTCGATGGCAATGCCGACAAAAGTGAGCCCCCGCTTACCGTACTGGTCCTGCATCTTGACGAAGTGCGGCATCTCTTCGCGACACGGGACGCACCAGGTCGCCCAGAAATTCGCGACGATCACCTGCCCTTTCCACTGCGAAAACGCCTGCGGCGTACCTGCCGGATCCGGCAGGGTGGTCGCGAAGAAAGTCGCGGCCGCCTCGGCCATGCCCGGAACATCGCGGCCGGCGCCATCGCGCCAGTAGCGCAACGCGAACAGACCCCCGGCCATCCCGGCGCCGGCTGCAGCGATCGCAGTCATGCCGAGGAGTGCGCGGCGACGGAATACGGGGTTCATCGATTACCTGCCTGGGGCATTACTTCGGTTTTCCGGTCATCATCTGCATCGATCGTCTCCGAAACGACCCACTGGAGATAACCGGGCAGTGCATGCGTCACGGGAATGGCCACGATCTCCGGCAGGGCGTACGGATGCAACCGGCGCAGTTCGGTCTCGACGGCTGGATACCGGGCGCTGGTGGTCTTGATCAGTACCGGTATCTCCCGCGCCTGTTCGACAGCGCCCTGCCAGCGGTAGACCGACTCGCAGCCGGACTGGATGCTGACGCACGCGGCCAGCTGGCCCTCGACGAGTGCGCGCGCGAGGACACCGGCCGCCTGCGCATCGGGCATCGTCGTCATCACCAGCAGCATCTCGGCCCCGCCCATCGATGTTCCCCGTTCAGGCCACGGCGCGCGGGACGATCCCGGCTACCCGCGCAGCCTCTGCCACGCCTGCATGCACCGTAGGATAGCGAAGACCGATCCGCAGTTCCCGTTTCAGGCGGCCGTTCGTCAGTTGCCGGGACTCGCGCATGAACGACAGCAGCGGCGCCGAGATCTCTGCCTCCGCCTGCGTGCGGCTGATCCGCCGCGGACGCGTCAATCCGAACTGATCGGCGACGAGATCGAAGTAGTCGCCCATCCGCATCGCGCTGTCGTCGCCGGTGTTGAAGATGCGGCAGGGCCGCCCGGCAACCAGCGCGCGGACGACGATATGTGCCAGATCGTCGGCATGAATATGGTTCGAGAACGAGTCTTCTTCGGCGCAGATCGCCGGCGTTCCCTGCCGAAGACGCGCCAGCGGCAGCCGGTCGGCGGCGTAGATGCCAGGTACCCGAAGCACGGAAACCGTCACCCGGCTGCGCCGTCCCCAGCACCGCAGGCGGTCTTCCGCATCGGCTCGACGGACGGCGCGCGGGCTCGAGGGCCGGATCGGGCGTGTCTCCGGCACCGCTTCGCCGCTGCAGTCGCCATAGACCCCGGTGGTGCTCAGGTAGACAAGGCGCTGTGGTAGATTCTGCGCGCATGAAAGGGCCGCGATCAGGTCCCTGGTGCGCGTATCGACGAGGCCCTCTCCGGGCGGGGGAGCGCTGTGCAGTACGTCATCGGCAAGGCCGGCCAGCAGCCGGAGCGAATCCGGGCGATCGAGATCTCCCCGGATCGGCACGACGCCCATGGCACGAAGCATCCGTGCGCTGGATTCGCCGCGCGCGAGCGCAAAAACCGTCGAATACCGCGATTTCAGGACGGGCAGTGCTCTTCGGGCGACATCTCCGCAACCGATGATCAATAATCGCTTCATCAAGGCAGTGTAGCGGATACCCCGGCACGATGACCCAGCAGACCTACCCGACGATCACCCTCCAGCCCAGCGGTCACATCTTCACCGTCGAACCTGGCGAAACCGTGCTGGAAGCGGCCATGCGCAACAGCCTGCAGCTACCCTATGGCTGCCGCAACGGTGCCTGTGGCAGCTGCAAGGCGAAGATCGCCTGTGGCACCGTCGATCACGGCGCGTACCAGGCCGCGACACTTACCGACGACGAAAAGGCGGCCGGCAAGGTCCTGCTCTGCTGTGCGAAACCCCTCGGTGACCTGACCCTGGAAGTTCGTGAACTGGACGGCATCGGCGGCGTACGTGTACGCATCCTGCCGTGCCGGGTGGCGAAGATGGAACGCCGGGGCAGCACGATGATGCTGTTCCTGAAGCTGCCGCAGAACGAACGCTTGCAGTTCATGGCCGGGCAGTACATCGATTTCCTGCTGAAAGAGGGCAAGCGGCGCAGCTTTTCGATGGCCAATGCGCCGCACGACGACGAGTTCCTGCAGCTGCACATCCGTGACTACCAGGGCCTGTTCTCGGGCCATGTTTTCAACAAGATGAAGGAACGCGACATCCTCCGGCTGGAGGGTCCGTTCGGCAGCTTCTACCTGCGTGATTCCGACAAGCCGATGGTGCTGCTGGCAAGCGGCACCGGCTTTGCGCCGATCAAGTCGATCGTCGAGCACTGCATCAAGACCGGGGTCAAGCGCGACATGGTGCTGTACTGGGGCAACCGCACGCGCGCGGACATGTACGCGCCGGAGCTCCCCGAGCAGTGGTCGCGCGAGTTGCCCGGCTTCCGCTTCGTCCCTGTGCTGTCCGACGCGACGCCCGACTGCGCGTGGACCGGTCGTACCGGATTCGTGCACAAGGCCGTGATGGAAGATCTCCCCGACCTGTCCGGCATGCAGGTCTACGCCTGCGGTGCGCCGCCGATGGTCGATGCCGCCCGCCGCGAATTCAGCGCGCTGTGCGGGCTGCCGGAAGACGCATTCTTCGCCGATTCGTTCACCGTGAACGAGCCGGCGACGATCCTCGCCGGCTGAGCCACGGCGGCGCCACTCACGCCATCGGCGGCAGGCGCTCGATCGCGGTCAGGATGCGCGGCATCAGGTAGATGCGGCCACGTGCGCGGCCGGTGACTTCGCGCAACCAGCCCTTGCGTACCAGCGCCTGCAGCAGCACGCTCGCGGTCGACTGGGCACGACCGATCGCGACGCTCGCGCGCGGCAGCGTCGTGTACGGGTTCACCATCAGGCTGTCGATCAGCGCGGGTGCGTTGGCGATATCGCGCGCTTCCCGGTGCAGCGACTCGCGCAGGCGCAGCAGGTCGCCCACATGGATCAGCGCACTGCGCGCGGCGGCACGCACGCCGAGCAGGAAGAACTCCAGCCACGGCTCCCAGACACCTTTGTCCAGCGCGGTACGCAGCCGCGCGCGGTAGCGCACCCGATGCGCATACCAGTAGGCGGACAGAAACCAGAGCGGGGTGGCCAACTGCCGGCGCGACACGAGGTACAACGGCACCAGCGCCCGTGACAGCGGTCCGTGCTGCGCCTCGAACGGACGCAGCGCTTCGAACTGCGCATGCAGCAGCGCCGAGCGCACCAGTGGCGGCATCCAGATCCGTTCGTCGGCGGCAAAGTGCTCCCAGGCCTCGAGTGCGATACGCATTGGCGCCGGCAGGGGTTCCGGCACCGGCAGGGCGCCCGGCGCGAGCCGCGCGTCGTCGCTGCCGTCATGACCGGATTCGAGCCACTGGCGGGTTTCCTCGACCAGCGCGAGGTCGAACGCCGCATCGCGCAACCGGACGCGTCCACGCCGCAGCACCGAGGCCGAGCGCCAGAGTGCCACCGCCTGCGCGGCGCGCGGACTGCGTTCGTCGACGCCCCCGATCTGCGCGAGGTACAGGTCCGACAGCCGCGCATCGATGCCGGCCAGCCGGCAGGAATACATGGCCTCGATCGCAAGGCAGGCGGGCACCAGCAGGCGCGTGTCCGGTGCGCGATCGCCCACCAGCGAGAGTTCCGCCAGCGCCGCTTCGGCCTCGGTGAGCAGCACGACCAGCTCAGCCTCCATCGCCAGCGCGGGGGGCAACGGCTCCGGCACTCGCTGCCGCCGCTTCACTGCGCGGGTGCCTGCACGGTCGGGACGCACATCGCGGCGGTCAGAGGGATGCGCGGCGGCGCCCGCCGGTCACGGCATCGAGCGCGCGCAACGCGAGCGACAGCGCCTGTTCACGGTGGCTGGCTGCAGCCTCCTGATGGTTGAGCGCCTGATGCAGGCCAGCCAGCGCCAGGTGCGCGGAGTAGGTCGGTTCGATCGACAGGCTGGCCTCGAGGTGGCCCTGCGCCCTGGCCAGCAGGCCGGCGCGGATGCACAGGCGCCCGAGGCTGAGCAGCAGCATCGCATCATTCGGGTGGCTGGCGAGCCAGCCTTCGCAGCGCTCGATGCGCAGCGCAGTGTCGTCGTTGCCCGTCGCAACGGCGGCCGGATCGGCCACCGCCGATTCGGAGTATTGCAGTACCAGCGCGCTGTCCCACTGCGCATCGAGCGCGCGCTCGATGATCGCTCGCGCGCTGGCGGCATCGCCATGCCGCCCGAACAGTTTCGCCGCAGTGAGTGCTACCCCCTGATCGCTGCGCACCCGTTCCGGAATCTGCCGCCAGGCCTCCTGCGTGGCGTCACGGTCGGCCGAGCGTGCCTTCAATGCCTCGCTGGCGACCTGGCGCTCGTACTGATCACGATCGGCTGCGGACAGCGCATTACGCTCGGCCAGCCGGTCGATCAGCCGTGCGGCCGCATCCCACTGTCCGATCCGCACCCGCAGCCCCAGCTCAAGGCGCAGCGCAGCCGTATGCGGCGCGGGCAGGGTACCCAGCACTTCGAGCGCATCCGCCGGCCGCCCTTCGGCGGCAAGCCATTCGGCCCTCGCCATCAGGCGTGCGGTCGGATCGTCGGCGTCGTGCCGGGCCGCTTCGCCTGCCAGCCGGTCGCGCTCCTCCGGCTGGCGCAGCTCATGGGCCGCGCGCGCGCCGATCATCGCCGACACCGCCGGTGCGATACCGGCGGCCAGCGCCTCGGTCGCATGCGTCTTCGCCTTGCCGAAGCGCCCTCCCAGGTAGGCCCGCATCGCAGCCGCGAGTGCGGTCGCCCCGCGCTCGCGCTGGCCGCGCGCGCGCCACTCGCGTACCTCGCCCGGCAGGCCGGCAAGCCGGCTGCCAGCGCGCAGCAGCAGGTAGCCGAGCGCGAACACACCGGCGGTCACGGTCAGCGCGAGCCCGACCGAGAGCTCGACCCGGTATGGCGGCACCACGATCAGCACGTAGCCCGGGCTGTAGCGCAGCACCGCGGCCAGCAGCACCGCCAGCAGCGAGAGCGCCAGCAGCCAGCCCAGCGCCTTCACTGGCGACGGTCGCGGCTGACGCGCAAGGTGCGCACCGCTTCTATGCTGGCGCCGATCTCCGGCAGGTCGATCCGTACCTGTGCGCGCTCGAGTTCGTGCAGCGTCTCGGCCAGAGCCACCGTCGCCGGGTCGCGCGGATCGAAGTAGCGTGCCACCCAGGCGCGCGATGCGGCGATGTCGCCGCGGAACCCCGGCTCGTCGCGCGCGAGCAGCGCATGCCGTGCGCTGAGCAGGCGCAGGCGCAGGTTCTCGCGCAGGAACCACGACTGTTCCGGCGAGATCAACGGGAGCACGTCGGGATCGATGCGGCGGATGCTGGCGAGCTGGCGGAAGTCCGCCTTGAACTCGGCCCAGATGCGCGCGAGCGTCACCCGCCATCCGGCCACGGCAGGGGTGGCGTTCGCGGCTGCGGCCGCTGACGTCGACGTTGACGTTGACGCTGACGTTGACGAGGTGGCGTCCGGACTGCGGGAATCGCCCCCGGGCCTGCCCTCCTCCCGTGCGGATGCCACAGTCGAGGTGCCGCCGGGCAGCGTCGCGAGGGTATCGATGCCAGTCACCGCCCGGTCGAGGCGCATCGCAATGCCGGTGGTGTCGACCAGCGGGACCCGCTGCAGGCGCTCTATGTCGGCTGCGAGCGCCCGTCGCAGTGGCGCGAACTGCGCGCGGTCGATCAGTGCCAGGCGCGCGTCGGCGCTCTGCAGCGCGATCAACGCGACGCGCACGTTGCCCGCCAGCACCAGCTGCTGATTGGCCGCGATCAACGTCTGCTCGATCTCGGCCAGCGCCGCCTCGTCGCGCCCACGCGCGAGATCCTGGTACAGCGCCTCCAGGGCAAGCTGCTGGCTCTGCGATTCGGCCAGTTGCGACTGCACCGCATCCAGCGCGACTTCCATCTCGCGCACGGTACGCTGTGCACCCTGGGCCATTGCCTGGGTCTGGCGGCCGAGGTCGTCGGCGCCAGCCAGCCGCTGCGCAAGTTCCTGGCGCAGCGCGTTACGGTCGCGATGGCCGTCCCAGGCCAGGAAGCCGAGCAGCGCCACCGCCGCTCCGAGCACGCCGAGCGCGATGTCGCGGTTGCGCGTCGACACTGCCAGCACAGAAGCCAATGGCAGAGGCGACGGCGCGGGCTCGCCGGCCGCGCCAGCGCTGGTGCCGGAGGCCGGCACAGGCGCCGCCCGGATCGGCGACTCGGTCGCTGGCGGCGCTCCCGGCCCAGGCTCCGCCTCGGCTTCGTTCGCGGGTCGGGCGGCGAGCGGGTCGATCGCGCCGGGCGTAGGCTCTAGTCGGCTCATCGCACACCGCCACCCGCCGCAGCGGTCGTTGCATGCCCGGCAGCGAACGCTGCGAGCGCATCCAGCACCCCGCTGTCACCACCGGCGGTCTCAACCACGGATCCGAATCCGGCCCGGCGCGCGGTCTCGGCGATCCGCGCATGCGGCACGAAAAACGAGCATCCGGTAAGCGCGGGGGGCTGCGAGCCGGCGCGCGACAGCATCGCGCACAGGTTGCGCAAGCCTTCGCTGCTGGTGACCACGATCGCGTCGAGCCGCCCGCCGCGCACCCGGTCGATCAGCGTGGCTGCATCGGCAGCCGGCGCATGCCGGCTGTAGCACTCTGCGTACTCGACCGTTGCACCCCGGGCGCGCAGAACGTCGGCCATCAGTTCGCGGCCTTCCTGGCCCCGGAAGATCACGGCCCGCCGTCCCTGCAGGTCGGCGAGCGCGGGCAGTGCCAGCAGCGCCTCACTGTCGAAACGTTCGGTCGGCGCCAGCACGCGGTGGAGGCCCTGCCGCGCCAGCGCCCGCTGCGTACCCTCGCCGATCGCGGCAATCGACCAGCCGTCAGGTAGCGGGCGGCGCGCGCGGATGCGCTCGATCGCACGGTCGACCGCGGTCGGGCTGGAGAACATCGCCCAGTCGAATGCGTCGAGCCGGTCGATCAGTGCGTCGAGCGCTGCCGGATCCGGTGGCGGACCGATCTCGATCAGGGGAAACACGAAGGATTCACCACCGGCGGCATCGATCGCTGCGGCAAGCCGGCCCGACTGTTCGAGCGGCCGGGTCACCGCCACCCGGAGCCCGTTCAGGTTCACGACAGGGCGGCGAGGATCTCGGCCGCACCGAGCTCGGTCAGCCGCTGGGCGAGCGACTGCCCGAGCGCTTCACCTGTCTCCGGCGGACCACTGACCCGGTCGCTGACCATGCGCTTGCCATCGGGGCTGGCGACGAAGCCGCGCAATTGCAGCGTGCCGTCGATGATCTCGGCAAAACCACCCAGCGGCACGGTGCAGCTGCCGCCCAGCGCGCGCGACATCGCCCGTTCGGCACGCACGCAGGCGGTCGTGGTGGGATCGGCCAGCGCCGCGAGCGCAGCCTGCAGCGCCTGGTCTGCGCTCCGGCATTCGATGCCGACCGCGCCCTGGCCGACGGCCGGCAGGCTGTCTTCGGTGGTGAGGAAGGAGGCGATGCGGTCGGCGAGCCCGAGCCGCTTCAGCCCCGCCGCCGCGAGGATGATCGCCGCGTACTGACCTTCGTCGAGCTTGCGCAGGCGCGTCTGCACGTTGCCGCGCAGGGGCTGCACGTCGAGGTGCGGGAACCGGGCACGCAGCTGGCTTTCGCGACGCAGGCTGGAGGTGCCGACCACGCTGCCTTCGGGCAGGTCGGACAGCTTCTCGTACCGGTTCGACACGAACGCGTCGCGCGGATCCTCGCGCTGGAGGATGGCCGGCAGCATAAAGCCGTCCGGCAGCCACATCGGTACGTCCTTCATCGAATGCACCGCGATGTCGGCGCGCGATTCGATCATCGCCTGCTCGAGTTCCTTCACGAACAGGCCCTTGCCGCCGATCTTCGACAACGAGACGTCGAGCACGCGGTCACCTTCGGTCGTCATGCCGAGGATGCTCACGGCGATGCCGGGGTAGCGGTCGCGCAGCCTGGCCTGGACGTGTTCAGCCTGCCACATCGCGAGCAGGCTTTCGCGTGAAGCGATCACGATCGATTCGACGGGCGGAGCGGAAGCAGTCATCGGTAAACGGACACGCAAGAACGGGGCGGATGCCGTCGATGGTAGCACCGCCGACCCGGGCGGCACCCCGATGGATGACCCTCGCGACCAGCGCTGGTTCGCCCCGGGGCAGGATCCCGTTCCAGCGCGCGCCGGAGCAGGGGCCCGGCTTCGTTCCCGGCGCGGTTCAGCTCCTTGCCGCAGCCAGCCGGTCGCGCTCCCGCAGGCGTTCGCAGAGTTCGATCACCCACACCGCCCGTTCGTAGAAAGAATCGGGGGCGGCAGTGGCGCGCAGTGCCGCGGGCTCGACGGCGTGCTCGACGAGGTAGCGGATCGCCTCGACCATGACCGGCGCCTGTTCATCCGATGCGCCCGGCAACGGCCGCTGTGACGTGGCTCGGGCCAGCATCGCGCGGGTGATCAGCCAGGTCTTGCGGCTGGTCGACACCACGGCCCGGCGCGTCAAGCTGTCCAGGCCGTTACGCTCGACCTCGCGCCCGATCTCGGCATACACCAGACGAGCTGCCATGATCGCCGCCCGGCAGTCGCGCGGCAGTTCGGCGATGCCCTGCTCGGCGCGCTGGTAGAGCGTGTCGGCGAGCGCGAGCAGGCGCGCGACCACACGCCCGATGCCGGGCACGAACGACGGCTGCCGCAGCCAGGCCTGGGGATCGATGCCTTCCTCGCGCAGCCATTCGCGCGGCAGGTAGAGACGGCCGTTACGGGCATCCTCGCCGACGTCGCGCGCGATGTTGGTGAGCTGCATGGCGACACCGAGCTCGCAGGCGCGGGCCAGTGCCGTGCGGCTGCGCGTTCCCATCAGGATCGCCATCATCGCGCCGACGGTACCGGCCACGCGCGCGCAGTAGTCCTCGAGCTGGCCGATGGTCTCGTAGCGACGGCCTTCGGAGTCCCAGCGGAAGCCCTCGATCAACGCATCGAGCAGCCCGCGCGGCAGGTCGAAGCGGTCGACGACCACGGCGAGTGCCCGATCGGATTCGTACGACTGTGGACGACGGGCGTAGATCGCATCGAGCCGCGCGTCGAGCCGTTCGACGGCGGCTGCCGGATCGTCGGCGAGATCGATGGCGTCATCGGCCACCCGGCAGAACGCATAGAGGGCGATGGCCGGCGCGCGCACGCGAGCCGGCAGCACGCGGGACGCAGCAAAGAACGATTTCGAGCCGCCGCGCATCAGAGCTTCGCAGGCAACCAGATCGTCTGCGGCTGCGGGCGGTGCGCCGGAGGCAGGTCCTTCGTCGGCGGTGGCGAACGCAACCCTGTCAGCCATCGCACCGTGCACTTCGGCGGGAACCATCGCGGTATCAGGCATGGACCCTCGCAATCCGGTCTGGGTCGGGCACTACCGAGTCGAGCGCCTTGGCCGACATCAGTACACCCGGGACACCGGCCCCGGGATGCGTCCCGGCGCCAACGAGATAAAGATGCTGTACGTCTTCGCTGCGGTTGTGCGGCCGGAACCAGGCGCTCTGCAGCAGCACGGGCTCGAGGCCGAACGCCGCACCCTTGTACGAAAGGAGGCGGTCCTGGAAATCCTGGGGCGTCGTGATGCGCGAGGTGACGATGTCGCGCTCGAAACCCGGCAGCACGGTGCGGTCGAGCAGTTCGGCGATGCGCGAGCGATAGGTCTCGGCGAAGGCCGGCCAGTCGGTGCCGCTGTCGAGATGCGGAACGGGCGCCAGTGCATAGAACGCATCGCAGCCGGGCGGTGCCATCGATGCGTCGGTGGCGGTGGGCCGGTGCAGGTACAGGCTGAAATCGTCCGCGAGCTTGTGCTTGCGGAAGATGTCGTCGAGCAGTTCCTTGTAGCGCGGGCCCAGCAGCATCATGTGGTGAGGCACGTCGGGGTAGGTTCGCTTGACGCCGAAGTACCAGACGAACAGGCTCATCGAGTAGCGGCCGCGATCGATCCGGCGGTCGGTCCAGTGCCGGCGATGCTGTGGCTCGACCAGGTGGCGATAGGTCCAGGCCATGTCGGCGTTGGACACGACGATGTCCGAACGAAGCCGCTCGCCACCCTCGAGTTCGACCCCGGTCGCGCGGCCGCCCTCGATGGAGATGCGCTTCACCTGCGCACCATAGCGGATCCTGCCGCCGCGCCCTTCGAACAGCCCGACCAGACCGCGAACCAGCGAGCCGGTACCGCCCATCGCCCAGTGCACGCCGGCACGCCGCTCGAGGGCGTTGATGAGGCTGTACACGCAGGTCACGGAGAACGGATTGCCGCCGATCAGCAGCGTCTGCAGGCTGAACGCGGCCTGCAGGCGAGGGTCCTTCAGGTAATGCGCGACCATCGAGAACATCGTGCGCCAGCCGCGCATGCGCACCAGCGACGGCACCGCGGCAAGCAGGGTGCCGACGTTGTCGTAGGCCACGCTGCCCAGTTCCTCGAAGCCCAGGCGGTAGCAATGCTCGGCTTCCACGATGAAGCGGTCATAGCCATCGGCGTCGCCCGGGCTCAGGCGAGCCACCTCCGCACGCATCTTCACCGGGTCGCCGCTGTAATCGAAGTGGGTACCGTCGACGAAGCGGATCCGGTAGAACGGATCGAGCGCCTTCAGTTCGACGTCGTCGGACAGGCGCCGGCCGCACATCGCCCACAGTTCTTCGAGCATGAATGGGGCGGTGACGATCGTCGGCCCCGCGTCGAAGGTAAAGCCGTCCTGCCGGTGCACGTAGGCGCGGCCGCCCGGCGCATCGAGCTTCTCGAGCACGGTCACCGCGTAGCCGCGGCAGGACAGCCGTACCGCGGCAGCCAGCCCGCCGAAGCCGCTGCCTATCACGATCGCGGTCGGCGCCCCGGCTGGTACCGGGGTACCGGGCAGGACAAGCCCGGGCCCGTCGGGTGCGAGCGGCGTCTTGACGCCGCCGGTGGCGGCACGGGCAAGGAACGATTTCATCGGCTCTTCAATCTGCTGTCTTCAGCGGCAGGGGGGCCAGATCGATCCGGCCGATGGATGAAGGCGGCGCGGACTCGGGCTTGCGCCGATTGCGCATCGCCCATTTCCAGAGGGCCGTCGACGACAGTGGCAGCACCATGAACCAGTGTTCGAGGATGGCCAGCGAAAGCAGCGTCGCGGCAAGCACGTTCTTCGCCACATCGAAGCCGGGGGTGTAGGGCATCGCGGCACGAGCCCAGAGGACGGCGGCAAGCGCGGTCGCAGCGGTCACCGCCACCGGGAACAGCAGGTTGACGGACCGGCGCGCGAAGTAGCTGTCGATGTGGCGCATCTTCTCGGGCAGGAAGTCCTCGCCGCGGTTGCGCACGCCGAGGAACAGGTTGAGCTTGGCCGACAGGCGCATCGCCCACAGGATCATGAACGTCCACGTCCCGGTCTGGTTCGGTGCATCCAGCGTGACCACCACCACCGCCACGCCGGCCGCGAGGATGAACAGCTCGTGGTGCAGGATCGCACCCACGGCATGGCGGAAGCGCTGGTAATCGCTGGCGCCCGGTGGCGAGGGCTCGCGGCGGGGCCCTGTCACGAAGCCCATCAGGAAGGCGACCTCGATCCAGCCCCAGACCAGCACTGCGCTGGTGAACGCACAGTACGCGCCCGCGACCGTCGGGTCATAGGCAGTCTGCGAAAGTGCATACAGCGCGGCAATGCCGACGATCGTAGCGCCCGCCATCGACCAGCGATAGGTCGACACAGGCAAGCCGTCGAGCCAGACGATCAGCCCGGTGGTGAACCACCAGACGAACATGGCATACAGCGCGGGGAGGATCAGTTCAGTCATTCAGCACGAGCCTTGCCGGTCGATCGGGCGCTGGCGCGCCTACCAGGCCGGTGCCATCAGGACCCGGTCGGGCATCGCATTGCGCTTGACCGGGAGAAGGTAGAGGCGCGCGAACATGCCAGCTGCACGGACCGCGCACGCCGCCTGCTTGACCTTGCCGAGCAGCCCGCCCTGCGCCTTCGCGCGCTCGTTGGCTGCGCTGATTCGGCACAGGGCCTCGAGCCCGCTTCGGAAACGCGGGTCATCGATGTCCAGTTCGATCGGGAATACCTGCCGGGCGATCTCCGAGGTGATCCGGAACACCTGGAAGTCGTACTCGGTCGAGTCGAGGCCGAGCGCGTGGTGCAGTTCTTCGCGGGTGTGGTCGCGCACGTACATCGTCGCGTACACCGCGACAAGGAAGAAGCGGATCCAGAGCTTGTTCAGGCCGGTCAGCAGCTTCGGGTCGGCGCGCATCAGAAGCGCGAGCGACTCGCCATGGCGGAACTCGTCGTTGCACCAGCGCTCGAACCATTTGAAGATGGGGTGGAACCGGTGCTCGGGATGGCGCTCGAGCTGGCGGAAGATCGAAATGTAGCGGGCGTAGCCGATCTTCTCGGACAGGTACGTCGCGTAGAGGATGAACTTCGGCCGGAAGTAGGTGTACTTCTTTTCGCGCTTCAGGAAGCCGAGGTCTACCGCGACGCCGAAATCCTTGAGCGACATGTTGATGAACCCGGCATGGCGCGACTCGTCGCGGGCCATGTAATGCATCAGCTTCTTGATGTCCGGGTTGGTGACGTTCTTCTCGATTTCCTTGTACAGCACGCAACCGGAGAACTCGGAGGTCACCGACGAAATCAGGAAATCGAGGAACTCGCGCTGCAGCGGGTCCGGCAGGTCGCGGATCTCGGAGGTGAACTCGGGCGTACGCTTGAAGTGGTCGATGTTGTTGTCGCCCTCGAACTCCAGCATCAGCTTGTCCCATTCGGCGCGCACCAGCGAGACGTCCATGCGGTTCATCGCGTCGAAGTCGGTGGTGTAGAAGCGCGGGCTGAGCATCGTGCTGACTTCCGCCAGGCGGGTCGCTTCGAGGCCGGAGGTGATGACGGGTGCTGTGGTTTCCATCGTAGGTCTCCTGGATTTACGGGCGCACGGGCTGCGTGGCCAGGGGTGCGCTCTGCGGCGGCGCGACGTCGCGCGCCGATGTCCCGTTGTCGGCAAGCAGGCGGGCGAACACCCCGGCGTTGGTCGGGCCGAACGACTCGAGGTCGATCCGGGCACCGGTGGCGTTGTCGATCAGGGTAAGGCGTCCGTCCTTGCGGCCGATCAGCTGGAACGGAATCTCGGGGCCCAGCCCATGCGCCTTGCGCTCGCGCGCCATCGCGCGCAGCGTCCCGCGCAGGAAGCCCTGCTCGCCGGTGAACGACTCGATCACCCGACCGGTTGCGGCATCGATCACGGCGACACCGCCTGCGGGGGTATCTTCGAAGCGCAGGTCGCGGGTCACCACCGCTTCGGCATCCGGCACGCGCATGTCGATGCCCGATACGCGGACGGCCGTGACCGCGACCAGGGACACCGCCAGCAGGATGCCGACGCCCACCAGCGCACCGCGCGGGACCTGGTCATGTACGGAGACTTCGCTCATTCGGGGCAGCCTGTTCGTGCGGTTCTGGGATCAATGCGCCGGCAGGGCGCCAGCGGTGCCGACTTGCGGCGCCGGGGTCCGGCGCGGTGCGGCGGCGGCAGCCTGTATCGCCACAGGCGCCGTCGTGGCTGCGCTGCCGGTGGCGGCGGCACCGGTGGCCGCCGACCAGGCCTGTACCAGCAGCCCTGCGACGGCAGCCGCATCGGGTACGCTGCGCAGCATCGGCTCCGGGTGCCTCATGCGCCACGGACGGGCATGCGGCCAGAGGTTCAGGTAGCCGATGTGGTCGGACGCCGGCAGCAGCACCGCGATGTCCCCGCTGCCGTCCCGGTCGAGCCGCAGGTCGGCGTTGCGCAGGGTGCGCAGCGGCAGGTTGAAGGTCAGCGTGAGCACGATGCCGATGCGCATCACCAGCCGCTTGTCGGTCAGGGTGTAGACCGTTGTCCGGCTGGTCATCCAGGCAAGCGAAGCGAGCATGGCCAGCGCGAACAAGGGAACGGGCGCGAGCCACAACAGATCGATGAGGGCATCGCCGACCGCCGCGCCGTCCGACACCAGCAGCACGCCGCGCAAGGCGAGGATCAGCGCGAAGTACACGGCAAGCTTGCGCACATGGAACACGCGCAACGCCACCCCACGCCATTGCGGCGATGCCTGCCAGAGGATGCGCTCGGAGGCGGGCAACGGCTCCGGCAGCCCGAACTGCGGCTCGAGTTCGTGCTCGTGCCCGTTGTATGCGTCGCGGCTGTTGCTCATAGCAGGGCTTCCGCGCGGTCGGGAGTCGCGTACAGGGTGCCCGCGCCGTAGAACGCGCTGATCTTCTCGTCCTCGAGCATGGTGATCAGGTCGGGATGGCGCGTCACCGGTGCCTGCGCGATCTGTGCACCGAGTACCGCCTCGACCTTCACGCTGTCGCGGCCGATGCGTACGAACAGCATGGGGATCAGCACGTTGCGTGCGGCACCCGGCACTTCGATCTCGAGGAAGCGGAAAGCCATCTCCATGCGGTCGACCCAGAGATCCTTGACGACACCACCGGCCACGCCGTCGGCACCGATGACCTGCATGCCACGCGGATCGCGGTCCTGGCGCGCGATGGCGAAGCCTTCTGCCGTGCGCAGCGGAACGATCTTCGGCTTGCCGTGTTCGTCGGGCTCGGGTACGTCGGCACGCTGCGCGTAGGCACCGGGACCGACGCCGGCCAGCAGCGGATTGCCGGTCGGCACCAGCGGCGCGCCGATCCACGAATGGTTCGGCTCGGCACTGATAGCCGGTTCCTTCTTGTCCGGATTCGGCACGACGACCGTCGACCCGTCCGCCATCAGGTAGGTCTTCGGATCCGGTACCGGCCAGCCGGTGATGGTGCCGCGCGAGTGGCCGTCGGTCTCCATCGGATAGCCTTCGCGATGGTTCTCGCGGATCAGGTAGTAGATCAGGCCGAAGAAGAATGCCCAGAACATATACAGCACGAGCTGCGCGACGTCGACGTATTGCGTTATGGCGCCGGTTCCCATGTTTCGCTCTCCTTGTTGCGGACGTTCCGCTTCGGGTGATGACTGCTTCGATCAGCCGGGCAAGCCGGCCATTCCGAACTTCGATGCCGCCTCGCGGCGGGTTTTGCCAACCGGCCGGACGAGGGGCCCGAGCGCGATCAGCGTTGCAAACAGCAGATAGATCTCGATGTGCCAGACGAAGCTGTATCCGGTGGTGGTGCTCATCAGCGCCTCGCCCAGAAGGCCCTGGGTGGCGACATACGAGACCACGTCCCGGATCGCGCCGCCGAGTGCGATGGCGACCCCCGCGCAGGTCGCTTGAACGGCACCCCATGCGCCGAGGGCGAGGCCGACATGCTCGCGGCGCTCCATGCCCATCGCCGCGCACAACGTGCCGACCGCGAACAATCCGCCTCCGAATCCGATCAGGAGGGTGCCCGCCCGGAACAGCAGCGGGGACTCGAGCGGCGCCGAGAACACGACGGCGGCGAACGCCGGAAGCCCGAGCACGGCACCGAAGGCGGCCACGCGCATCGCGTCCGCGCCGCGGGTCAGCACACGAGCGGCCAGCGCGAAGGCGGCGAGGGAGCCGCCGGCGAGCACCGCGGTCAACCCGGAGGTGGCACCGACCGACAGATTCAGCACTTCGGCACCGTAGGGTTCGAGCACGATGTCCTGCATGTTGAACGCCATCGTGCCCAGGCCGACGGTCCACAGGAAGCGGCGCGCCTGCGGCTGCGCGATGAACATCCGCCAGGTCGCGCGGAAGCCGGGCGCATCGGCCGTGCGGTCGCGGTTGCGGCCCGGATCGCGCGGCTCCTGCTTCCACAGGGCGACAACGTTCAGCAGCACGCTGAGCACCGCAGCACTCTGGATCACCTGCACCAGGCGGGTCTCGGAGAAGTTCGCGAGCGCCACGCTGTAGACGACGCCGGCACCGACCATGCCCGCCAGCAGCATCACGTACATCAGTGCGACCACGCGCGGCCGGGTCTCCGCCGACGCAAGGTCGGTGGCCAGCGCGAGGCCGGCGGTCTGGGTGGTCTGTACGCCGGCCCCGACCATCAGGAACGCCGCCGCCGCACCGATGTGGCCAAGCCAGATCGAACCCGGCTCGCCGCGGCCGGTCAGGAGCAACAGTGCGAACGGCATGATCGCCAGCCCGCCGAACTGGAGGCACGAGCCCATCCAGACATACGGCACCCGGCGCCAGCCGAGCGCCGAGCGATGGGTATCGGATCGGAAGCCGACCAGGGCGCGCAACGGTGCGACCAGGACCGGCAGCGACACCATCAGCGCGACCAGCCAGGCGCCCACGCCCAGTTCGACGATCATCACCCGGTTCAGCGTGCCCACCAGCAGCGCGATCGCGATGCCGACGGAAACCTGGAACAGCGACAGCCGCAGCAGTCGCGACAGGGGCAGGTCTGCGGTCGCCGCATCGGCGAACGGCATGAAGCGCGGCCCGAGCGTCTGCCAGTTCGGCGCGAGCTTTCGGCTCAGGCCGTAGGCACGCTGGGCGAGCGACGCGGAAGTCATGCGCGCACCAGCTCCATTGCCTGGGAAATGTAGAAGCTTCGGGAGATGCGCCGGGTGCGGCCGTTCTGCCAGCCGGCAAGTGCCGGATCGGTCGCCACCGCACGGCGCAGGCGCCGTTCGGATACCGGCTCGATCATCGGCGATCGGTCGCCGCGCGGGAACAGCTTGCCGACGCCGATCAGCATGGTCAGCAGCGGGGTACGCGGTGCAAAAGTGAACACCATCGACCTCGACGTGCGCTCGGCCAGTGCCGCCAGGACCGAGATGACGTCGTCGTTGTCGTAATGGATGACCGAATCCATGCCGACCACATGGTCGAACGAGCCGAGCGCCGGGTCGAGCATGTCGCCGGAGCGGAAGTCGATCGTGCCACTGCCACCGCCGGAGCGGTTTCGTTCGGCGATATCGGCCGGCAGGCGCTCACGGGCCAGGCCGACCAGCGTCGGCGAGAGGTCTATTGCCACGACTTCAGCGCCACGGCGGGCGGCTTCGACTGCGAGTGCGCCGGTGCCGCAGCCGGCGTCGAGCAGCCGGCGTCCGGTCAGGTCTGCCGGCAGCCAGCCGAGCAGGGTGCTGCGCATCTCGTCGCGTCCGGCACGCACTTTAGCCCGCACGCCGCTCACCGGCGCATCGGAGGTCAGCCGCGCCCACGCCTGCACCGCGGTTCGATCGAAGTAGGTCTCGATCTGTCCGCGCCGCTGCTGGTAGGAACTCGCAAGGCTCATGGTCGTCTCGCCCTCGGTCAATCGAAGCCGAGCAGATCGAAGATGTCGCGGTCACGCATCGGCGTGGCGACCAGCGGATCGGTGCCCTGCCAGAGCTGCGCGGCCAGGCGCAGGTACTCCTGCTGCACCGCTTCGACTTCGGGCGTGGCGTCCATCTCGAAGAGGGTCGACTTCTTCAGGCGGCTCTTGCGGATCACGTCGAGCGCCGGAAAGCGCGCCATGGTCTTGAGGCCCACGACGTCGTTGAACTTGTCGATCTGGTCGGTCGCATCGCTGCGGTTGGCGATCACGCCGCCGAGCCGCACGTTGTAGTTCTTCGACTTCGCCTGGATCGCGCCGATGATCCGGTTCATCGCGAAGATCGAATCGAAGTCGTTGGCGGTGACGATCAGCGCACGGTCGGCATGCTGCAGCGGCGCCGCAAAGCCGCCGCAGACCACGTCGCCGAGCACGTCGAAGATCACCACGTCGGTGTCCTCGAGCAGGTGGTGTTCCTTCAGCAGCTTCACGGTCTGGCCGACCACGTAGCCGCCGCAGCCGGTGCCGGCCGGCGGGCCACCTGCCTCGACGCACATCACGCCGTTGTAGCCCGGGAACACGAAGTCTTCAGTGCGCAGTTCCTCTGCATGGAACTCGACCGACTCGAGCACGTCGATCACGGTCGGCACCAGGCACTTGGTCAGGGTGAAGGTCGAGTCGTGCTTGGGGTCGCAGCCGATCTGCAGCACGCGCTTGCCGATCTTCGAGAACGCGACCGAGAGGTTGGACGAGGTCGTGCTCTTGCCGATGCCACCCTTGCCGTATACCGCGAACACCTTCGCGGTACCCAGCTTGATGTTCGGGTCCATCTGCACCTGGACGCTACCCTCGCCGTCGGCACGCGACGGTACGGTCTTCGAGTTGCGTGTCTTGAGTGCGCTCAGCGGTACGGTGACGGTGTCCATGGATTCCTCTCCTCCTGCGGGCCCCAGGGCCCGCGCTGCGTGCGGGTTGTTTGCTGCCGGCCCGGGTCAGGCCGCTGCGCCGAGGCCTATGCCTTCGACGCGGTCTTCGAGTTCCTCTCCGGCGCGGCGCAGTGCATCGAGCGTCGCTTCATCCGGCTGCCAGTAGCTGCGCGCATGCGCCTCCAGCAGACGATTCGCCACCTTCGCCGAGGCGGTCGGGTTGAGCTGCGCGAGGCGTTCGCGCATCTCGGGGTCGAGCAGGAAAGTCTGGGTGATCTGCTGGTACACCCAGGGTGCCACCTGGCCGGTCGTCGCGGACCAGCCCATCGTGTTCTTCACATGCTCTTCGATCTGGCGAACACCTTCGTAGCCATGCTGCAGGAGGCCTTCGTACCATTTCGGATTGAGCATCCGGGTGCGCGCCTCGAGCGAGACCTGCTCGGCCAGTGTGCGCACCACGCCGTCGCCGCGTGTCTGGTCGCCGATGTAGACCGGCACGGCATGGCCGCCCTGCGCGCGCTGCACCGCCTTGCTGATGCCCCCCAGCGTGTCGAAGTAGGTGTCCTGCGTGGTCACACCCAGTTCGACCGACTCCAGGTTCTGGTAGGTCAGCGCGACATCGGACAGCACGCTCTTGAGCAGCGCCGCCTGCGGCACCGGCCGGCCGCTGCGCCCATAGGCGAAGCTCTTGCGCCGGGTGTAGGTCTCGGCCAGTTCGTCTTCGTCTTCCCAGCGGCTGTTGTCGATCAGGAGGTTGACGTTGGACCCGTACGCGCCGTCGGCGTTGCTGAACACGCGCAGCGCGGCGGTCTCCAGGTCGCAGCCGTTGGCCTTCTGGTAGGCGACTGCATGCCGGCGCACGAAGTTGAGGTCGTCCGGCTCGTCGGCCGAGGCGGCCAGGAACGATGCCTCGGCCAGCAGCCGCGTCTGCAGCGGAAGCAGGTCGCGGAAGATGCCCGACAGGGTCATCACGACGTCGATGCGCGGACGACCGAGCTCGGCCAAAGGGATCAGTTCGGCACCGGTGAGGCGACCGTAGCTGTCAAAGCGCGGGCGGGCACCGATCAGGGCGAGCGCCTGGCCGATCGGGGCACCCTCGCTCTTCAGGTTGTCGGTACCCCAGAGCACCATTGCGATGGATTCCGGGAACGGGTTGCCGGCATCGATGTGGCGCGCAAGAATGCGCGCTGCCTGCCGCGCTCCGTCCTGGACCGCGAACGTACTGGGCAGGCGGAACGGATCGAAGCCATGGACGTTGCGGCCGGTCGGCATGATCCCCGGCGTGCGCAGCAGGTCACCGCCGGGAGCCGGGCGCACGAAGCCACCGTCCAGAGCGTGGACGATCGCCGGCACTTCGTAGTCGCGCGCGAGCAGCTGGTCGGTCACCGCCAGTTCGCGGTAGAGCGTCTCGACCGCGATGTCGGCATCGGCGGTCACCTTCAGTGCCGCCGCCACGCTGCGGTCGATGATCAGGCGGTCGGCCGCATCGGCGTCCTTGCCGGCCTTGCGCTGGTTGGGTCCTGCCTCCCGCACCATCGCCTCGAGCGCGACGCGCGAGGGATGCGCACCATGTGCCGCTTCGGCCACGGCCATCAGCAGGTCGACGCGCTCGGCTTCGGACGGCACCTGGCCGACGACATGCAGCCCGTGCGGTATCCAGGTCTGTTCGAGTTCCAGCACCTGCCGTCCGAGGCGCGTGATCTCGGACTCGGCACTTCCGAGCCACTGCGGCTCGGCGGGCGCGAGGTCGAGCCCGGCAGCCTGGGCCTGAATCAGCGTCGCCAGGTCGGCGGCCTGCACAGCCGCTTCCGGCGGCAGCGCGCGCCACTGCTCTATCGAGGCCTTCAGGTCGACCAGGCCGCGGTACAGGCCCGCATTGGCCACCGGCGGCGTCATGTAGCTCAGGAGGGTGGCGGCTGCACGGCGCTTGGCGATCGTGCCTTCCGACGGGTTGTTGGCGGCATAGAGGTACAGATCGGGCAGTTCGCCGAGCAGGCGGTCGGGCCAGCAGGCAGCCGACAGGCCGCTGTGCTTGCCCGGCATGAACTCGAGCGCGCCGTGGGTACCGAAGTGCAGCAGTGCATGCGCGCCGAAGTCCTCGCGCATGAAGCGGTAGAACGCCGAGAACGCATGCGTGGGGGCGAATCCCTTTTCGAACAGCAGGCGCATCGGATCGCCCTCGTAGCCGAACGAGGGCTGCACGCCGACAAACACGTTGCCGAAGCGCTCGCCCAGCACGAAGATCGAGGCGCCGTCACTCTGTGCGCGGCCCGGCGCGGGGCCCCACTGGCGCTCGATCTCGTTGAGGTAGCGCTCGCGCTTCACATGGTCGTCCGCGCTGATGCGTGCGTGCACATTCGCGTCGGCGCCGAAGCGCTGCGCATTGCCATGGATGATCCTGTCGCGCAGCTCGTCGACGCTCGCCGGCAGCTCGACCGTGTAGCCGGCCTCGCGCATGCCGCGCAGCGTGTGGTGGAGCGATTCGAACACGGCGAGGAAGGCTGCCGTGCCGAGGTTCGCCGCGTTCGGCGGGAAGTTGAACAGCACGATGCCGACCTTGCGCTCGCTGCGCGCAGTGCGACGCAGGGCGACCAGCTTGCCCACGCGTGCCGCCAGCCGCTCGGCACGCTCGCTGCAAACGTGCATGTCGCGCGACTGCTCGGTGGTGGAGAACGTGCAGTGCCGGTCGCAGCCGTTGCACGGCTGGCCGGACGCGCTGGAGCGGCCGCCGAACACCATCGGGCCGGTCGCCCCGTCGATCTCCGGGATCGCGACCATCATCGTGTTCTCGACCGGCATCAGCCCGCGCTCGGACACCGCCCACTGCTCGAGGGTCTGGAACTCGACCGGGTGTGCAGCGACGTAGGGGATATCGAGTTGCGCGAGCATGTCCTCGGCGGCGCGCGAATCGTTGTAGGCCGGGCCGCCGACCAGCGAGAAGCCGGTGAGGGAGACCAGAGCATCGATCGTCGGGCGCCCATCCTGCATGAAGAAGGCTTCGATTGCCGGGCGCGCATCCAGGCCGCTGGCGAAGGCCGGCACCACGCGCAGGCCCTGCGCCTCCAGCGCAGCGATCACGCCATCGTAGTGCCCGGCGTTGCCGGCGAGCACGTAGGACCGCATGATCAGGACGCCGACCGTACCCGACTTGCCGCCCGTCCTGGGCAGGCCCGCCGTGGAGTCGGAGATGCGCCCCTTCATCCGCGGATGGTAGACGCCGGTCTCAGGGTACTCGCAGGGGGCGAGCGGGTTCACGCGGCCGCGCAGGATGGTGCGTGGTCCCTCGGCGTATCGGTCGACCAGGTAACGCACCATGTTCACGACGTTGTCGTCTGAACCGGCAAGCCAGTACTGCAGGGTCAGGAAGTACGCGCGAACGTCCTGTGCCGTGCCCGGGATGAAACGCAGGATCTTCGGCAGCCGGCGCAGCATCTTCATCTGCTGCGCACCGCGCCCACCCGCGTTGGCGCGGTTGTTCTCGCCATCCTTGCCCGCGCTCGATCCGCGCAGCTTCTTCAGCAGGGCCATCGGGCCGCTGGCTGGCTTGCTCATGTCGAAGCGCCCCACTCGGGTGAGCTTCATCACCTCGCCGGCAGACATGCAGACGATCATCGCGTCGCAGCTTTCGCGGCGCGCGGCGAGCGCCGGCATCACCATCCTGATATGGTCTTCCATGAACATCATCGTCACGATGACGATGTCGCCCTGCGCGATATCCGCGTGGCAGCGCTCCAGCGCCTGCGGGTCATCGCCCCACTCGGAGGCTGCATGCAGCGAAAGCGCCAGCCCGGGCAGTTCCCGGCGCAGGATGTGCTGCGCGCGCTCGGTGACGCTGGCGAGGTGGCTGTCGAGCGTGACGATCACGACACGCACCGGCACGGCTGCACTGGTGCGTGCCTCGGCCGAGACACGCGCGTTGGCGCGGCCTTCGGCGATGAGTGACAGGCGCGTAGCGCGCCCTTCAGCGACCAAAGTGGGCTTTAGCTTCATAGAGCGTCTCGACCGTGATCTGGGCCAGCCCGCGCTCGCGGGCGAAGCGTTCGGTGTTCCGGCGTGCCTTGCCGCGCACGAAGAAAGGAATCTTCTTCAACTCGAGCTCGCCGGCACCGGTCCAGACCGGGTCGGCTTCCGCGACGGCTAGCGCGATGTCCCCGGCGGCAGGTGCGCCGACTGCGGCGTGCGCTGCCGCATCCGGCACGGCAGGCTGCACGTCCGCCACCGCGACACTCGCCGCCGCGCCTGCCGGCCGTGCGACGGCAGGCAGGTGCGACGGCTTCGCGCCGTCGTTGAACTCGAAGTCGTCGCGGAACATCTGCAGCAGGTGTTCCTCGAGGCCCATCACCAGCGGATGAACCCAGCTGTCGAACAGCACGTTCGCGCCTTCGAAGCCGAATACCGGGCTGTATCGTGCCGGTACATCCTGTACGTGGATCGGCACCGATATGACCGAACAGGCGATGCCCAGCCGTTTGGCGATGTGGCGCTCCATCTGCGTGCCGAGCACCAGTTCCGGCGCGCAGTCGCCGATCGCCTTCTCGACTTCCAGGTAGTCGTCGGTGATCAGGGCGTCGACGCCGTAGAGCTTCGCCGCCTCGCGAACCTCGCGCGCGAACTCGCGGCAGAAGGTGCCGAGGCCGACGACGGTGAAGCCCATCTCTTCGGACGCGATGCGCGCCGCCGCCACGACGTGGGTCGCGTCGCCAAAGACGAACACCCGCTTGCCGGTCAGGTAGGTCGAGTCGACCGAACGGGCATACCAGGCCATGCGCGACTGCGACCCGGCGAGCGAAGCCACGCCCGGGTGTTCGCGCGACAGCACCGGGTCGGCGCTGACACCAGCCAGCGCAGCCACTTCGGCGACGAAGGCCCGGGTGCCATTGATGCCCATCGGCGTGGTCCTGGCATACGGCATGCCGAAGGTACGTTGCAGCCACGACGACAGCGTGCGCGACACTTCCGGATACAGGCAGACATTGAAGTCGGCGTCGGGCAGGCGCTTGAGGTCGTCCGGCGAGGCGCCCAGCGGCGCAACCACGTTGACGTCGATGCCGAGCTCGCCGAGCAACCGGGTGATCTCGACGACGTCGTCGCGGCAACGGAACCCGAGCACCGTCGGCCCGAGCAGGTTCGCCTTCGGACGCACGCCCTCGGCGCGCGCCGCGCGCACGGCACCGGGCGCGGGGATGCGGTCGGCGAGCAGTGTTCGCGCCAGCTGGTAGAAGGTCTCTGCAGCGCCCCAGTGTTCCTTCTTCGAGTACGCCGGCAACTCCAGCGGCACCACCGGGACCGGCAAGCCGAGCGACTCTCCCAGATGGCCGGCCTGATCCTGCAGCAGCTCTGCCGTGCACGATTCACCGACCAGCATCGCCGTCGGCTGGTAGCGCTCGAACGCCTCGGCGACGGCAACCTTGACCATGTCGGCGGTGCTGCCGCCGAGGTCGCGCGCCTGGAACGTGGTGTAGCTCACCGGCGGACGCTTGTCCTGGCGCTCGATCATCGTGAACAGCAGGTCGGCGTAGGTATCGCCTTGCGGTGCATGCAGCACGTAGTGCACGTCGCGCATCGAGGTGGCGACGCGCATCGCACCGACATGCGGGGGGCCTTCGTAGGTCCACAGGGTCAGTTGCATCGCGGGCTCAGACAGTCAGTCGGCTGCGCCGCTCTAGCGGGCGCACGAAAACTTCGGCGAGGTCCGCGGCCTGGTCGTAGCCGTGGATCGGAGTGAACACCAGTTCGATCGACCATTTCGTGCTCAGGCCCTCGGCCTCGAGCGGGTTGGCGAGGCCCAGCCCGCAGACGGTGATGTCCGGGCGTGCGGCACGGACCCGCTCGAGCTGCAGGTCGAGGTGCTGGCCTTCGGACAGGACGAAGTCCTCAGGCAGCAGGTCGAGCTCGGCGGCGACCATCTGCCGGTCGAGGTAGGGCGTACCGACCTCGACCAGGGTCATGCCCATCTCGCGCGACAGGAAGCGTGCGATCGGAATCTCGAGCTGGGAATCGGGCATCAGGAACACCGATTTCCCGGCGAGGCGCGGACGATAGCGTTCAAGCGCGCGGTTGGAACGTTCGATCAGCGGCCGGGTGACCTCGTCGAACCGGTCCTTCGCGACGCCCCAGGCAGCTGCCGCCGCGGCGAGCCAGGCGGTGGTGCCCTCGGCGCCCAGCGGATATGGCGCCTGGATCAGCTCGGCACCGCGCGCACCCAGCGCACGCACGGTCTCGCCGTTGAACGGCTGCGCCAGCAGGAGCCGCGTGCCGGCACCCACCGACGGCAGATCCGCAGCGCGGCGGGCCGGGAAGAAGGCGACCGGGCCGATACCCAGCTGCTCGAGTACCCGTCGGAACTGGTCTTCGACCACGTCGGCGACGCATCCGACCACCAGCAGCTGCGACGCGTCGTCCTTCGGCAGCACCGGAACCATCGCGCGCAGTGCCGCGTCTTCACCCTGGGTGAAGGTGGTCTCGATGCCGGAACCGGAGTAGTTCAGCACGCGTACCTTCGGAAACAATTGCGCGTTCAGGCGCTCGGCAGCCTTCGCAAGATCTAGCTTGATCACTTCGGACGGGCAGGATCCGACCAGGAACAGCGTGCCGATGTCGGGGCGACGGGCCATCAGTTCGACGCAGATGCGGTCGAGTTCGTCGTTGGCGTCGGCCAGGCCGGCCAGGTCGCGATCGCTCAGGATCGCGGTGCCGAAGCGCGGCTCGGCGAAGATCATGACGCCGGCAGCCGACTGGATCAGGTGCGCGCAGGTGCGCGAGCCGACGACCAGGAAGAAGGCGTCCTGCATCTTCCGGTGCAGCCAGACGATTCCGGTGAGTCCGCAGAACACCTCGCGCTGGCCGCGCTCGCGCAGCACCGGGATCGTGCGTTTCGCCGGCGCAGCGGACGCACATCCGGCCTGCGACAAGGGCAGGACGCTGAGGTCGGTCATTTCGCCAGACTCCCAGCTACCGTCATCGATCCGTGCTGAGTGAGCGATTGCTCACCCTCTTTCGCAGCCTGCATGCGCGCGGCGCGCAACTTCAGGACAAACTGGCCGGCATTGATCACGTAGGTGACGTAGGCAACAAGCGCCAGCAGCATCAGTTCGCGCGGGCCGAGCGCACCGGTAGCCAGCGCGACCAGGTAGGCCGTGTGCAGCGCCAGCACGGCCATGCTGAATACGTCTTCCCAGAAGAACGGGCGGGCAAACAGATACACGCCGAACACGACCTTCTCCCAGATCGCGCCGGTGATCATGATCGCGTAGAGGGTCAGGGTCTTCACGACGATCGAGACCACGGCGATCTCGTAGCCCTCGCCGGTGGCCAGGTAGCGCAGCACCAGGCCGAGGCTCACCAGGAAGACCAGGAACTGGACCGGGGCGAGCACGCCCTGCACCAGCGTCCACGGAGACGCGTCGCGGCGGCGGCGCTCCTCGGCGGTGTACAGACCGGCAGTCGTGTGGACGAGCGCGCTCATGCTTCGACCCGCCCCCCGTCCCCTGCTTCCCGCATCTGGTTTCTCCGCGTCTGGATGCCCGGTTCCGGGCGCTGTTTAACGGCAATCTAGACGCGTCGCAATGCGATGTCAACTTTTAGTTACGTCTAAAGTGCTTGACAAGTGTAAAGCCGATTTGTTCTCATTTGACCTCTCGCGCCACTGGCGTATCGTGTGGGTTCCGGATCCAGCATTCGTCCGGCCCGAACGTCGGGAAGAAACCCGTTCGCTCGACAGAATAATCAGCCCGGACAGGCAGCGTCTCGTGAACTGGACACTGTCGGTATCGACGCTGAAACATCGTCGGAAGTGGGTTCCCGTGATGGGAATGGGCAAATACCGTTGCGCGGCCTTGATCGGACTGCGCGGGTGCGAGAGACGGAGGGGTCGATGACAGGCGCGCGAAGTGACGACAACGATCGGGACTACGAAGGCGGGCAGGTGCGGGAGCAGGTCCATGCGGGCGAGGCGTTCGACGTACTGTCCCGCCATGGGTCGGGATCGACCGACGCCAGCGAACGACGTATCGCCGGCCTGGTGCGTACCATCGAGGGGGAAATCATTCCCCGCCTGATGCTCGCCCACGCCGCCCGCGGCCAGGAACTCGTCTCCGCGTCCGGTGCGTCCACTCGCCAGATAGAGTCCGAACAGGTAGACGCGCTGGTCCACGCCGTGATGACGCAGGACACGGAAGCGGCGCTTCTTCTGGTCCGCGCGCTCATCCACGGGGGAGTGTCGCTGGAATCGATCTACCTCGACCTGCTGAGCACGGCGGCACGCAGGACCGGCGAGATGTGGGAAGCCGATGTGTGTTCGTTCACCGACGTGACGATCGGTCTGTGGCGGCTGCAGGAAGTCATGCACGAGGTAGGCATGGCAAATGCGATCCCGCCGCGTACGGCAGAGCCGCCGCATCGCGTACTGCTGCGCCAGACACCCGGCGAACAGCACAGTTTCGGACTCAACATGGTGGCGGAGTTCTTCCGCCGCGCCGGCTGGCAGGTTCACGACGACTCCAGCGAGGCAGGGACGGATCCGGTCGACAACGTACGCGGCCGCTGGTTCGACGTCGTCGGACTTTCATTATCGGGAGAACGTCACCTCGACGTGCTCGCGACCACGATTCACGCGATCCGCAAGGCCTCGCGCAACCGGGGTGTCGGCGTGATGGTCGGCGGCCCATTGTTCATCGAGCATCCCGACTTGGTTGCACGTGTGGGCGCCGATACCACCGCCAATGACGGACGTCAGGCGGTGCTTCAGGCGCACAGCATGATCGGGTTGCTTGCCCGTTGCGGATAGTGCAGCAGGGCGGCAGTTCCAGGGAGTCTTGAACTTGGCAGTCGAGGCAGCACGGCAGTTCCGGTCTCCGAAACGTTCCCTTGGCGAACTCGACGCCGAGGCGGCGGCAGCGCTCATTGCGGTCGCGACCGATGTCGCGCTGGTGATCGACGTCGGCGGGGTGATCCGCGACCTGGCCGTGGGCAGCGACGAACTCGCGGCCGAGGGCTATGCCGACTGGATCGGCCAGCCGTGGGTCGACACGGTGACCGCAGAAAGCCGCCGCAAGGTCGAAGAGATGCTGCGCGATGCCGGCAGCAAGGCACCGGCCCGGTGGCGCCACGTGAACCAGACGTCGAGCCGCGGCGACGAAATGCCGATGCTCTACTCGGCCGTCCAGGTCGGAACCAAGGGACGGGTGATCGCGGTCGGCCGCAACCTGCGTTCCATCGCCACGCTGCAGCAGAAGCTGCTCGACGTCCAGCAGTCGATGGAACGCGATTACCTGCGCCTGCGCCATGCCGAGACCCGCTACCGGCTGCTGTTCCAGATGGCTGCCGAGGCCGTCCTGATCGTCGACGCCGGCACGCAGCGGGTGGTCGAGGCCAATCCGGCTGCGGCGCAACTGCTCGAGGAGACCGCGCGCCGGCTGGTCGGCCGCCCGTTCCCAGAAGGTTTCGATGCACCCAGCACGCAGGCCCTGCAGTCGCTCCTCGCGGCCGTGCGCGCCGCAGGCAGCGCTGACGAAGTTCGCGTGCGGCTGCTGGAAGGCCGGCGCGAGTTCATGGTCAGCACGTCGATGTTCCGCCAGGACAACGCGTCACTGTTCCTGGTCCGTCTGTCCCCCATAACCACCGAATCGGGAGGTGGTCCGATGCCGCGTGCACAAACCAGGCTGTCCGACATTGTCGATACTCTTCCCGACGGTTTCGTGGTCACGGACGTCGAAGGGCGCATCCTGACCGCGAACCGTGCCTTCCTCGACGTGGTACAGCTCGCCACCGAAGAGCAGGCGCGCGGCGAATCGATCGAGCGATGGCTGGGGCGACCCGGCGTCGACCTCAACGTGCTGCTCGCCAACCTCAAGCAGCACGGCTCGGTGCGCATGTTCGCTACTACGCTGCGTGGCGAGTACGGTACGAACACGGAAATCGAGATCTCGGCGGTGTCCGCGCCGAACACGGAGCCGCCCTGCCTCGGGTTCACGGTGAGGAACATCATGCGCCGTCCGGTGGCAGAGAACCGCAGCAACCATTCGTTGCCGCGCTCGGTCGAGCAACTGACTGAACTCGTCGGCCGGGTCTCGCTGAAAGAACTGGTGCGCGAGACCACCGACGTGATCGAACGCCTGTGTATTGAAGCCGCGCTCGAGCTCACCGGCGACAATCGCGCCTCGGCCGCCGAAATGCTCGGGCTGAGCCGGCAGAGCCTTTACGTGAAGCTCCGGCGCTACGGATTGGGCGACCTGGCACCGGATGCCTGAGTTTCGGGAATGGCGGAATCCCGACATTTCCCGAGGTTGTCGATCAGGTTTACAGTAGAGCTGTAAATTAAAGTTGACTACTCGCGCCGCCACTTGTAGTGTGCTGGCGATGAATGCGCCTGCGCCCAGAGCGGTCCTGGAACTGCTCAAGCCGATCACCTGGTTCCCCCCGATGTGGGCGTTCGGTTGTGGCGCCGTATCGTCGGGAATGCCTGCATCCGGCAAATGGCTCACGGTCGCCGCAGGCATCCTCCTGGCCGGTCCGCTGGTCTGCGCGACGAGCCAGGCGGTGAACGACTGGTTCGACCGCCATGTCGACGCGATCAACGAGCCGAACCGCCCGATTCCGTCCGGCCGCATCCCCGGCCAGTGGGGCCTGTACATCGCGATCGTCTGGACCCTGCTGTCGCTCCTGCTCGCCTGGTGGCTCGGCCCGCTGGTGCTCGCAGCCGCCTCGATCGGGCTGGTCCTGGCATGGATGTACAGCGCACCGCCGTTCCGGCTGAAGCAGAATGGCTGGTGGGGCAACAGCGCGGTTGCACTGAGCTACGAAGGCCTGCCGTGGATCACCGGGGCTGCCGTGATGCTGGCCGGCGCCACGCCCGACCTGCGGATCTTCGTGCTGGCCGCACTCTACAGCTTCGGCGCGCACGGCATCATGACCCTGAACGACTTCAAATCGGTCGAGGGCGACCGTCAGATGAAGCTCGGCTCGCTGCCGGTGCGCCTGGGGCCGGAACGCGCGGCGCGCCTCGCCTGCGTCGTGATGGCGCTGCCGCAGTTCATCGTCGTCGCGCTGCTGTTCTCCGGCTGGGGCCAGACGCATCACGCGGTGATCGTCTCGATCTTCCTGGCGGTGCAACTCGCGCTGATGGTCCGCCTGCTGAAGGATCCACGCAAACTGGCACCCTGGTACAACGCGACCGGGGTCAGCCTCTACGTCCTGGGCATGCTGGTCAGCGCCTTCGCGCTGCGCCACGGGCTGCCTGATCCCGTATGAACGCGACCGCAGGCAACGGACTCGGCTGGCTGGGCATCGCCCGGCTCGGACTGGTACAGACCGCATTGGGTGCGATCGTCGTGCTCACCACGTCGACGATGAACCGGGTGATGGTGGTCGAACTCGCGCTGCCGGCGATGCTGCCCGGGGCGCTGGTCGCGATGCACTATGCCGTGCAGCTGCTGCGTCCGCGCCTGGGCTATGGGTCCGACGTAGGCGGCCAGCGCACGCCGTGGATCATCGGCGGCATGGCCCTGCTCGCGCTGGGCGGCATCAGCGCATCGATCGCCACCGCACTGATGGCCACCCATCAGGGCATGGGTGTCGCGCTCGCGGTGGTGTCCTTCCTGATGATCGGCATCGGCGTCGGCGCGGCCGGCACCTCGCTGCTGACGCTGCTGGCCAAGCAGGTGGCGCCGGAGCGGCGCGGTGCCGCGGCCACCATCGTCTGGATGATGATGATCGTCGGCTTCATCATCACCGCCGCCACCGTCGGCCACTTCCTCGATCCGTTCACGCCGATGCGGCTGGTGACGATCACCAGTTGCGTGGCGGCGATCGCCTTCCTGCTGACGCTCGCAGCGGTACACGGCATAGAGGCCCGCCCCGGCGCGATCGTGTCGGGCAACGCGGCAGCGGCGCCGGGCAGCGCGCAGACGCCGCAGGCTTTCCGGGCAGCGCTGGCCGAAGTGTGGGCCGACACCCGGGCGCGCCGCTTCACGGTGTTCGTGTTCATCTCGATGCTCGCCTTCAGCGCGCAGGACCTGATCCTCGAGCCGTTCGCCGGCCTGGTGTTCGGCTACACGGTGGGCGAGTCGACCAGGCTTGCCGGCGTCCAGAACGGCGGCGTACTGCTCGGCATGATGCTGGTGGCGGTCGCCACCACGCTCGGCAAGCGCGGCCGCCGCTTCGGTTCGCTCGCGGCCTGGACGGTCGGCGGCTGCATCAGCTCGGCACTCGCCCTCGCGCTGCTGGTGGTCGCGGGCCATGTCGGCGGCGACTGGCCGCTGAAGCCGACGGTGTTCTTCCTCGGCGCCAGCAACGGCGCCTTCGCGGTGGCCGCGATCGGCTCGATGATGGCGCTGGCCGGGGAGGGTCCACCGTCGCGCGAAGGTATCCGCATGGGACTGTGGGGCGCCTCGCAGGCGATCGCGTTCGGGGCAGGTGGCTTCGTCGGGGCCATGCTCTGCGACCTGATCCGGGCCGCGACCGGATCGGTGGTCACCGGCTACACGACGGTGTTCGCGATCGAGGCCGTGCTGTTCATCTTGGCCGCCATTCTCGCGGCACGTATCGGCATGACGGCCAGCGCCGCTTCGACTGCAGTACCTGCGCAGCAGGCCCAGGGGTTCGAGGGCGGGCTTGCGCACGCATTGAAACCCGGACTGAACGGTCGATGAACCGTGCGTCCGCCAGCTGTTTTCTCAACGATCGACTGACGATCCCGAGGGGAGTTTCAAGATGATTGGCTCGCACGAGACGGCATCCAGGGCAGCGCGCGTCGCGTCTGCAACGGCCTGGGCGGTGGCACCGCAGCAGGCGAATTACGATGTAGTCGTGGTCGGTGGCGGGCCCTCGGGCGCCACCGCGGCGGCCGACCTCGCGCGCAAGGGCCGTTCGGTGCTGCTGATCGACCGCGCCGGCCGCATCAAGCCGTGCGGCGGCGCAATCCCCCCGGCGCTGATCCGCGAGTTCGAGATCCCCGACTCGCTGCTGGTCGCCCACGTCACCTCGGCGCGAATGGTGTCGCCGAGCAACCAGGAAGTCGACATGCCGATCGAGGATGGTTTCGTCGGCATGGTCGACCGGGATGTCTTCGATGAATGGCTGCGCGAGCGTGCCCGCGCCTGTGGTGCAGAGCGTGTGACCGGTACCTTCGACCGCATCGATCGTGGCACCGATGGCGTCGCGGTCGTGCACTTCCGTACAAAGGGCGATGACAAGTCCTCGCCGACGCACGCAGTGCGCGCACGCGCCGTCATCGGCGCCGACGGTGCACAGTCGGTGGTTGCGCGCACCGCACTGCCGGACGTGGCACCGGCACCGTACGTCTATGCGTACCACGAGATCGTCCGTTCGCCGGTCGGGGCGGATGCGGCGGCGGCGCCAAAGTTCGACCCCGCGCGCTGCGACGTCTACTACCAGGGCAAGCTGTCCCCTGACTTCTACGGCTGGGTGTTCCCGCATGGCGAGACCACCAGCGTCGGCACCGGCACTGCCCTGCGCGGCTTCTCCCTGCGCAACGCGACCAGCGCGCTGCGCGACGCGGCAGGCCTCGGCGGCGCGATGGTCGTGCGCCGCGAGGGCGCACCGATCCCGATGAAGCCGATGAAACGCTGGGACAACCAGCGCGACGTGGTGCTTGCCGGCGATGCGGCCGGCGTGGTCGCGCCCGCGTCCGGCGAAGGCATCTACTACGCGATGGTCGGCGGCCGCTTCGCCGCCGATGCCGTGCAGGCCTTTCTCGAGACCGGCCGCGCATCCGAACTGGCTGGTGCACGCAGGCGCTTCATGAAGGCCCACGGCAAGGTGTTCTGGGTGCTCGGCATCATGCAGAAGTTCTGGTACAGCTCCGATCGTCGGCGCGAGCGCTTCGTGTCGATCTGCCGCGACAAGGACGTGCAGAAGCTGACCTGGGAGTCGTACATGAACAAGAAGCTCACGCGCAAGAAGCCGATGGCCCATGTGCGCATCTTCTTCAAGGACCTGGCGCATCTGCTGGGGCTGGTGCGCGCCTGAATACCGGCATCGGCTGGCTCGACCACTGGATCACCAGCGGCGGCGCGATCGACTGGATCCTCGGGGCGATGGTGCTCGAGGTTGCAGTCCTCCTCGCTTACCGTTCCTGCACCGGGCGCGGCCTCCCAGCCGCGCAGGTGTTCACCGCAGTCGGCGCCGGTGCCGGTCTGTTCCTCGCGCTGCGCTTCGCGCTGGCCGATCCGTCCCAGACCGGGCCGATCGCGCTGTTCCTGATGGTCGCGCTGGTCGCGCACCTGATCGACCTGCGCGTACGGTGGAGCAGCCGGCCGTGAGCGAAAGCGCGACGCGTCAATCGAAGCCGTAGCTGAACATCATCTTCAGGGCCAGCCCGGTCAGCAGGACCGCGAACATCCGGCGCAGCACTACCACCGGCAGTCGGTGCATGAGGCGCGCACCGATCGGGGCGAAGACCATGCTCGCCGCCACCAGCGCCGCCAGCGCGGGCAGGTAGACGAACCCCAGCGAGCCTGCGGGCAATCCCTGGACCGGCCATCCGCTGATCACGTAACCGATCGTCCCGAACACCGCGACCGGCCAACCGATCGCCGCGCCAGTGCCGATCGCGGCGCGCACGGCCACGCCGCAATAGACCATGAAGGGCACGGTCAGGAAGGCGCCGCCCGCCGACATCAGTCCGCAGACGATGCCGATGCCGAACATCCAGAAGGTGAGCCAGGCGATACCCGGCAGCGCGCGGGCAGCCTGCGGCCGAGAACTGCGCAGCAGCTGGGCGGCACCGACCACGGCGATCACGCCATACGAGATGGCCAGCGTGCGCTGGCTGAACCAGCCACTCGCGGCGCTGGCCGCGAAGGAACCGAGCAGTATCCCGGGCACCATGCGCCTGGCCACCGACCAGTCGACCGAGCCCAGCCGGTGATGTTCACGCACGCTGGCAAATGAAGTGAACACCATCGAGGCCATCCCGGTGCCCAGGGCGAGGTGCACGATATAGCCGGGCGCCAGCGACTGCGCCGAGAACAGCGCCGACAGGATCGGGACCAGCGTCATGCCGCCACCGAGGCCGAGCAGGCCGGCGAGCAGCCCGACCAGTGCGCCGGAGAGCAGGTAGGCGGCGATCCAGATCATCGTCGGCGGCCGGGGGCGGGGACGGACGCGGCGTATGCGCCGTCGGGGCGGTCGGCGGCGGCGCGCAGCAGCCGGTCGTGCACCGCGCTCCACTGGACGTCGAGCGGCGGCTGTTCGACCACGATCACGTCGGTACCGGGTGCATCGAGTGCTCGCAGCACGGCGTAGAGGTCGTGCGCATAGGCCACCGCATCGACCGGCGCCCGGTGCCAGCGCGGCGCGCCGGGCGCGGCATCGAACAAGGGTTCCCCCGCGGTGCGCGCGAGCACCGCCACCGACTTGCCGTCGCTGCGGAGGAAGCGCGCGACCTCGGCGACCAGGTCGGGTTCCACCAGCATCACCTGCGCCTGCGGCGCGTAGTGCGAGGCAAGCGTGCCCGACGCGCGCGGCGACCTTGCATCGGGTGCGGCCGGCGGCTCGCCCAGTGCATCGGTCAACGCATCGATGCCGATCGCGCCCGGGCGCAGCAGGACCGCGCGCCCGCCGGACACGTCGACGATCGTCGATTCGATGCCGACGTCGCTGTCGCCACCGTCGATCACCGTGTGCAATGCGTCGCCGAACTCGTCGACTACATGCGCTGCCCGGGTTGCGCTCAGCCGGCCGAAGCGATTGGCCGACGGCGCGGCGATGGCACCGCTGCCCACCCGCGCGAACGCCTGCAGCAGCGCGAGCGCGACCGGATGCGAAGGCACGCGCAGGCCGATGGTGTCCTGGCCACCGGTCACGACCGTGTTCACATGCGGCGCACGGCGCAGGATCAGCGTCAGCGGCCCGGGCCAGAAGCGTTCGGCGAGGCGCCGCGCGAGGGGCGGCATCTCGGCGGCCCAGGCCTCGGCCGCGTCGGCCGAGGCGAGGTGCACGATCAGCGGGTGGTCTGCAGGTCGCTGCTTCAGCGCGAACACGCGGGCGACGGCCTGCGAATCGGCCGCGTCCGCGCCGAGGCCGTAGACCGTCTCGGTGGGGAACGCAACCACCTCGCCTGCTGCCAGCGCAAGGGCGGCCTTTTCGAGCGCCTCGGTCGTGGCCGGGACGATCATCTAGCCTGCGAGCAGGCGCAGCGCCTCGCGATACTTCTCGGCCGTCTTCGCCAGGATTTCGGGCGGCAGCTTCGGCGCAGGCGGGCGCTTGTCCCAGTTCACGCTCTCGAGCCAGTCGCGCACGAACTGCTTGTCGAACGCAGGCGGGCTGATGCCGGTACGGTACTCGGCCACCGGCCAGAACCGCGACGAGTCCGGCGTCAACGCCTCGTCGATCAGCCACAGTCCGCCATCGGCATCGGTACCGAACTCGAACTTGGTATCGGCGATGATGATGCCGCGGGCCAGCGCATGGGCCGCGGCCTCGCGGTACAGCGCCAGCGAGACCTCGCGCACCTTTGCCGCCATCGACGCGCCGATCGTGCGCTCGACTTCGTCGAAGGTGATGTTCTCGTCATGCTCGCCCTTGGGCGCCTTGCTGGCGGGCGTGAAGATCGGCTCGGGCAGCTTCTCGGCCTGGGCCAGCCCGGCCGGAAGCTTCACGCCACAGATCGAGCCGGTCTCCTGGTAGTCCTTCCAGCCGGACCCGGCGACATAGCCACGCACCACCGCTTCGACCAGCAGCGGCGTGAGCCGGCGCACCACCATCGCGCGGCCGGCGACCTGGTCGCGCTCGGACGGCGCGACGACCGACAGCGGATCGTCGGGGAGCAGGTGGTTGCGGATCACCGGGGCAAGCCGATGGAACCAGAACGTCGACAACTCGGTGAGCACCTGCCCCTTGTCCGGGATCGGGTCGGGCAGGATCACGTCGAACGCGGACAGGCGATCGGTCTGTACCACCAGCAGCCGGTTCGCGTCGATCGCATAGAGGTCGCGCACCTTGCCCCGGTGCAGGAATTCGAGGCTCTTCAGCGAGGATTCGGCCAGCGGTTTGCTCATCGGTATCAGGCCTTCAAGGCTCGGGGTCCGGGGGGTGCCAGGCCGATGGCCGGGCGGTCAGGCGGTCAGGCCAGGGTGTCCGACGGGATCGGTTGCGCCGGCTGCGCCAGCGGCTTGAGCCGCTCGCGGATGCGCAGCGCCTGCGCGAGCGCCTCGTCGAGCGAGTCGGCAAGAACGGTGTAGTGTCCCATCTTCCGACCGGCGCGTGCTTCCCGCTTGCCATACAGGTGCAGCTTGGCGCGCGGATGCGCGAGCACCGCCGACCAGTCGGGTTCGCCACCGGCATGCAGCCAGGCCTCGCCGAGGATGTTCACCATCACCACCGGCGAATGCAGCGAGGTGTCGCCGAGCGGCACGCCGGCCAGCACGCGTACCTGCTGTTCGAACTGCGAGGTGACGCAGGCGTCGATCGTGTAGTGGCCGCTGTTGTGCGGACGCGGCGCGATCTCGTTCACCAGCAGACGGCGATCGTCGAGCACGAAGAACTCGACGCAGAGCACGCCCCGGTAGTCGAGCTTCGCGGCGAGCGCGACCGCGTTCTCGCGCGCCTGGGCGGCGAGCGCGTCGGATACCCGCGCCGGCACGATGCTCACGTCGAGGATGCCGCGCTGGTGGTGGTTTTCCGCCACCGGAAAGGTACGCACTTCGCCATCGAAGCCGCGGGCGACGACCACCGACAGTTCGCGCGCAAGTGGCAGCCAGCGCTCGAGCACGCAGGCTTCGCCGCCAAGCGCCGTCCATGCGGCGCGCGCCTCGTCCAGGCTGCGCACCCGCGCCTGACCCTTGCCGTCGTAGCCGAAGCGGCTGACCTTCAGCACACCGGGCACCAGCGCGGCGGCCTCGCTGCCATCGAGGTCGGCAAGGGAGCGCACGACCCGGAACGGCGCGACCGGGAAACCGTTGTCGCGCAGGAACGACTTCTCGGCGATCCGGTCCTGCGTGACCGCGACGCTCTCGGCCGCAGGGCTCACCACGCAATGCTGCGCGAGAAAGCGCAGGCTGTCGGACGGCACGTTCTCGAATTCGGTCGTCGCACCCGCGCAGGTGGCTGCCAGTTCGCGCAGTCGTGCATCGTCGAGATAATCGCCCTGCAGGTGGCGGTCGGCGACGGTGCCGGCCGGGCTGTCCGCGCCGGGATCGAGCACGGTCACCCGGTAGCCCATCGACTGCGCGGCCATCGCGAACATGCGCCCGAGTTGCCCGCCGCCGAGCAGGCCGAGCGACGCACCCGGGTTGATCATTGCTGCGCCGGCGGCAGCGTCATCGCCTCGACCTTGCGCCTGAGCGCATCGCGGTAGGCGTCGAGCTTCGTGCACAGGGCGGCATCGTTGCCTGCCAGGAGAGAGACCGCGAACAGCCCCGCGTTCACCGCGCCGGCTTCGCCGATCGCGAAGGTCGCCACCGGGATCCCCCGCGGCATCTGCACGATCGACAGCAGCGAATCCTGGCCCTGCAGATGGCGCGACGGCACCGGCACGCCGAGCACCGGCACCGTGGTCTTTGCCGCCAGCATGCCGGGCAGGTGCGCGGCGCCACCGGCACCGGCGATGATGCAGGCGAGGCCGCGGCCGCGGGCGCTCGCCGCATAGTCGAACATGGCGTCCGGCGTGCGGTGCGCGGACACGACCTTCGCCTCGTGCGGCACGCCGAACTCGGCCAGCACCGCCACTGCATGCTGCATCACGTCCCAGTCGCTGTCGCTGCCCATCACGACGCCGACCAGCGGAGAAACCTTCATCCCGGGGTCTTTCGGCAAAAGCCGGATTCTAGTCCCGTGGCGGCCTGCGGTGGCCTGCAAACTGCATGGCAGCGCACCCACCGAGTGCCGGAGGCGGCGCAAGCCAACGCGATGGGTTGGCTATACTCGATGCACGGGCCCGACGATCCCGCGCCCAGCGGGGCGCGCGGCCGGGACCGGAGGAGAAGCCGTTGTCGACGATCGTCGAGCAGTTGAGCAGCTACGCAGCCACGCTGCGCTACGAAGACCTTCCTCCAGAGGTGGTCGAACAGGCGAAACGGCTGATCGTGGACACGATCGGCTGCGCCCTCGGGGGCTTCCACAGCGAGCCGGCCTCGATCGCGCGCGACATCGCGGACACCGTCACCAGCAGCGAGCCCACGACCATCATGGTCAGCGGGCGGCAGACCAGCCCCGACCTTGCAACCTTCGCCAACGGCGTGGCCATCCGCTACCTCGACTTCAATGACGGCTACACGAGTACCGGTGAGTCCGGGCATCCGAGCGACAGCATCGCAGCGGTACTGAGCATCGGCGAGCGGTTCCGCCGCAGCGGCCGCGATGCGATCACCGCGACAGTGCTCGCATATGAGGTGTTCTGCCGCGTCTGTGATGTACAGGACCTGAAACCGCTCGGCTTCGACCACACGACCGTCGGTGGGCTCGCCAGCGCGGCTGCCGCCGCACGCCTGTCGGGCTTCGACGCGCCATGCATCGCGCAGGCGCTGAACCTGCACGTCGCGCCGAATGTCGCGCTCTACCAGACACGCATCGGCAACGTCTCGATGTGGAAGGGCTGCGCGTATGCGAACGCGAGCCGCAACGCCGTGTTTGCGACGATGCTCGCCGCACGTGGCATGACCGGCCCCTCGCCGGTCTACGAAGGCGTCGGCGGCTACTTCAAGGCGGTGACGCGCAAGCCGTTCGAACTGCCGGTGATGGGTGGAAGGGACGGGCAGCACGAACACCCGTTCAAGATCATGGAATGCAGCATCAAGCACTTCCCGCTCGGGCAGTATTCGCAGACGGTCGTCGAGGCAGCGCTGCAGCTGCGCGATCGCATCGGTAACCCGCAGGATATCGTCGAGATCCGTGTGGAGACCGTCAGCACCGCAGTGCGCCTGATGGCCGACGACCCGCAGAAGTGGGAGCCCGAGACGCGCGAGTCGGCCGACCACAGCATGCCGTACACGGTCGCGATCGCGTTCCTGCATGGCGAAGTCGGCGAAGAGCATTTCGAGGACCGCTACCTGCACGACCCCGCCGTGCGGGCATTGACCCGGCTGGTGAAGGTCAGGGAGTCCGATGAGGCCAACCGACGCATGCCTGTGGCAATGCTGTGCGAGATGACGGTGGTGATGCGCTCGGGTGCGACGCACGAGGCGGCGGTCGAGTACCACCGCGGCCACTACATGAATCCGATGTCCGAGGCCGAAGTGGAACGCAAGTTCCGCGGGCTGGCCGACGGCGTGTTACCGGCCGCCAAGGTGGACTGCCTGCTCGAGCGCCTTTGGACGCTCGAGCAGGCACATGATATCGGCGAAGTTATACGAATGACGATCGCCACCTGAGCGATCGCAGGCAACCGGAGGATTGATGATGTCTGCCCGCCGCTCTGCAGGACTCGCTGCAATGTTCGCCGTCGCCGTCCACGCCACCTGCGTCGGGCTGTCTCCGGCGCTGGCGGCCGACAGCTGGCCCGCGCGCCCGATCCGCCTGGTGGTGCCGTTCCCGCCGGGCGGCGGTTCGGATGCCTCCGCCCGCATCCTCGTCCCGAAGCTCGGCGAGGGAACCGGGCAGCAGTGGGTGGTCGACAACCGGGGCGGGGCGGCCGGCAATATCGCGACCGATATCGTGGCGAGCGCGGCGCCCGACGGCCATACGGTACTGCTGGGCTTCGCGACCGCGCTGACCGTGAACCCGACGCTGTACCCGAAGCTGCCGAATATCGAAAAGACGCTGCAGCCGATCACCAAGTACGCCTCGGCACAGTACGTGCTCGTCGTGCATCCCACTGTCAAGGCCGGTTCGCTGGCCGAGTTCGTCGCGCTGGCGAAAGCCGCGCCGGGTCGATTCAACTACTCGTCAGCCGGAGTCGGCAGCCCGCTGCACCTCGCAGCAGAGATGTTCAGGTTCCGGGCTGGCGTGGACATCGTGAACGTAGCCTACAAGGGCGGCGGCCCGGCGGCGGCGGCACTGCTCGCAGGCGAAGTGAACCTGTTGTTCGGAAGCGTGCCGGCGACGCTGCCGCATGTGCGGGCCGGCAAGATGCGCGCGCTCGCGTCGACCGGACCGCGCAGGCTCGCGCTCGCACCGGAGCTGCCGACGATCGCCGAAAGCGGCTTCCCGGGGTTCGATGTCACCGCCTGGTACGGGCTGCTCGTGCCGGCAAACACCCCGAAGGCAGTGGTCTCGCGCATCTTCGACGAGACCCTGAAGGCGGTGAAGCCGGCCGATGTCGGCGAGGCACTCGGCAGGCAGGGCCTCGAAGTAGAGACCAGCCGCAGCCCCGCGGCGTTCGCCGCCGAGATCCGCACCGAGACCGCGGCTTGGGCGAAGGTGATCAAGGCGGCGAACATCAAGGCGGAGTGACCGCCTGATGTTGTCTGGGGCACGGCACCGGCCGACACACGCGGCACAGGCCGCCTGCCAGCCTGGTGCCGCAGCAGCGGCTCAGGCGGCGTAGAGTTTCCGCAGCTTGCGCACGTTGTCCAGCCGGTCGATGTTCCACAGGGTGTCGAGCAGTGAACGGGCACGCCGTTTGCCCAGCACCGGCACCAGCAGGTCGAGGGCCTTTTCCTCTTCCTCGGCCCGGGTCAACGGGTTCTCGAAGCTGCCCTTGGCAGCCAGTGTCTTGTGCTTCAGCACCCGTCCGTCCTTCAGCTTCACCTCCATCACGCAGCGCCAGCGCCGCTGCACGTCGGTGAGCTTCGGATCGCCGACTGCCTTGACCCGCTTGCGCATCGCCAGCACCTTCGGATCCTTCATCCGCTCGAAGCTGTGCGCGGATGCGAAGGTCACGCCACCATCGACCAGCATCACCGACAGCAGGTGCTGCACCGAGATGTCCGGCATCTCGCGGTTGTTGACGATCTCGAGTTCCTTGTCGGGCATGAAGGCGACCAGTTCGGCGACGTCGTCGGCCCGGATGCCGTGCTGCGCGATCAGGTCGCCGAGCACCTGCAGCGGGCCCTGGATCGGCCCGCCCACCGGCCAGCGCTTGATGCTCGCGCGCATCACTTCATAGTCGGTACCGAGCCCCTTCACGAGCAGGCGACGGTCGCTCTCTTCCGCGAAGGTGAAGAAGAAATCGCGCTCGCCGGAGAAGATATCCTCGACGCCTGTCCAGCCATTGGAAACCATCAACGCGGCGGCGGTGCCATTGTGCGCCGGCATGCCGCCCATCGCGTACGCCTTCTCGATGTGCTCCGGGTCGCGGAACATCGTGTACATGCCGGCTGCCTGCTGGCCCATGTAGGAAAGCATGTAGCGAACCTGCCTGGCATCGAGCCCGAGCATGGCTGCCGCAGCCGCGGAGGCGCCGAACGCCTGGCCGAACGCACCGGCATGATGACCGGATCGCAGGAACGGCATCGGCCGCAACGACAGCAGCAGTCGCGAGCAGATGTCGTAGCCGAGGATCACCGAACGCAGGAAGTCCTTGCCCGAACGTGCGTCGCGCTCGCCGATCGCGAGCGCTGCCGGCACCACGCTGGTACCCGGATGCGTCAGCGACGGAGGGTGCGTATCGTCAGTCTCGTCGGCGTGACCGAACATGCCGTTGGCAAGTGCCGCGTTGAGCACCGAGGTGACGATGCCAGTGCCGATCACGCCAGCCTGGGCATGCCCACCCAGGGACTGCACATGCGTGATCGCCGCCTCACCCGGCAGCAGCCGCGACCCGGACACCATCGCCGACATCGTGTCGACCAGATGGATCTTCGCGTGTTCGACCGCTTCGCGCGGCGGCGCCTTGCGGATAGCGCCAGCGATGTAGCGGCTCAACTCGAGCATCAGCGGCGAGACGGATTGTTCGACTTTTCTCATCGGGGCGGCCATGGCAGTTAGGGGAACGGAACACGAGTCTAGCGGAAGCCTCGTAGCCCTTTGGGCGATAATCCAGCGATAACGCACTTCACATCGAACGCAAGGGCCGCGAAGCCGCACTGCAGCATGGAGGAAGAGATGCAACAACGCCTTGCAGCCCTTGCATCGGGCAGCGGCCCCGCCGCCCCTGCGGATGCTTCTGGCGGCGCTGCCCTACGGCGCGCCGGTCGCATGATCGTCGGCGCACTCGCCGCCGTCATGCCGATACAGACCGCGGTCGCGCAAGCCCCCGTCGGGCGCGACTGGCCCACTCGAACGTTGCGGCTCGTCGTGCCGTTCCCGCCCGGCTCCGGCGTGGACATCGTGTCGCGGCATGTCGCGCCGCGCCTGTCGGAGGGCCTCGGCCAGCCGGTCGTCATCGACAACCGGGGCGGTGCCGGTGGCGTGGTGGGCGCGGAAGTGGCGGCGAAGTCGCCGGCCGACGGCTACACGTTGCTGATGGGCACCGCCGGTATCCTCACCGTGGTTCCGGCCCTGGCCAAGGTCAACTACAACGTGCAGCGCGACTTCGCTCCCGTGTCGGTCGTGGCCTCGGTGCCGAGCGTGCTGGTGGTACACCCCTCGTTGCCAGTGAAGACGGTGCGCGACCTGGTCGCGCTGGCGCGCGTGCGGCCGGGGTCGATCAACTACGCGACCACCGGTAACGGCACGCTGCCGCACCTGGCAGCCGAGTTCCTGCGCCTGCGCGCATCGATCGACATCGTGCATGTACCGTACAAGGGCAGTGCACCGGCGATCACCGACCTGCTCGGCGGACAGGTCGAGATGTTCTTCGCGAACATGCTGTCGGCGATGCCGCATGTCACCAGCGGCCGCCTGCGCGCGGTGGCGGTGTCGAGCGCAAAGCGCTCGGCCGTGCTGCCTGCAGTGCCGACGATGATCGAAGCCGGCTATCCGGATTTCGAGGCAAGCACCTGGTTCGGGTTGCTCGCACCCTCGGGGGTGCCGGCCGAGATCGTGCAGCGCCTGCATGCCGAAGTGGTGAAGCTGCTCGCGGGCAGGGAACTGCAGCAACGGCTTGCCTCGGAAGGTGCCGTGGCGGTCGGCAACACGCCGACGGAGTTCGCGGCCTACATCCGCAGCGAAACCGAGAAATGGACGCGCGTGGTCAAGGCCGCGCAGATCCGCGCCGAGTGAAGGGCACGAGATGAACGACATCACACGCACGCTGGCACGCTTCGTCGTCGACAGCACCCCGGACGCGGTGCCGGCACCGCTCTACCACGAAGCCACGCGTGCGCTGGTCAACTGGATGGGCTGCGCGATCGGCAGCGCGCAGACCGACACCGTCGGCAACGCGTTGCGCGGACTGGCTCCGTGCTTCGGGCCGCCGGTGGCGACGCTGTACGGCCGCGAGGAGAAGGTCGACATGCTGCATGCGGCACTGCTGAACGGCATCAGCTCGCATGTGCTCGACTACGACGATACGCACGCCCGCGCGATCCACCCGAGCGCGCCGGTATGGCCAGCGCTGCTGGCGATCGCGAGCGCCTGTGCCGCTGGGGGCGATCGGCCGGGGTCGCTGCCCGGCGTCGGGCCGGTCAGCGGGCAGCGGCTGCTGCATGCGTTCGTGCTCGGCGTCGAGACCGAGTGCCGCGTCGGGCTGTCGGTGTTCCCGGAACACTACGAGATCGGCTGGCACATCACCGGCACTGCGGGCATCTTCGGCGCGGCAGCAGCAGCCGGCAAGCTGCTCGGCCTGGACGAGAAGCAGATGTGCTGGGCGCTGGGCATCGCAGCGACGCAGTCCTCCGGGCTGCGCGAGATGTTCGGCTCGATGTGCAAGAGCTTCCACCCCGGCCGGGCCGCACATGGGGGGCTGATGGCCGCACTGATGGCGAAGCAGGGGTTCACCAGTTCCGAGCAGGCGATCGAGGCGAAACGCGGCTTCGCGCATGTGATGTCGACGAAGTTCGACCCGTCGGTGATCACCGAGCACCTGGGCGAGACCTGGGAGCTGGCGAACAACATGTACAAGCCGTTCGCCTGCGGGCTGGTGATCCATGGCGTGATCGACGGCTGTATCCAGCTGTCGACCGAGCATGCGCTCACCGCGGACATGATCGAGTCGGTCGACCTGGTGGTGTCGCCGATCGTGATGGAACTCACCGCCAAGAGATTCCCGAAGACCGGCCTCGAAGGCAAGTTCAGCGTCTACCACGCCGCCGCGGCCGCGCTGGTACACCGCGCCGGTGGCGAAGCGCAGTTCGGCGATGCCTGCGTGAACGACCCGGTGGTGCACGGGCTGCGCGAGAAGGTGGCCACGACCGTCGATGCCGCGATTCGCCGCACCGAAGGCAAGGTCACGGTGAAGCTGCGCGACGGGCGCGTGCTGTACCGGCATGTCGAGCATGCGCTGGGCACGCTGCAGCATCCGATGTCCGATGCCGACCTCGAGCGCAAGTTCCGCGCGCTGGTGGTGCCGCCGCTGCCCGACGGCAAAGCCGACGCGATCCTCCAGGCCTGCTGGTCGATCGGCAACGCTGCCGACGCCGGCACCACCCTGGACACTGCCATACGATGATGCACTGCCGGAGCCACTGAACATGCACAGCCTGCCCACCCCCTGCGGCGCACACCTGGTCGCCCGCGCACTGAAGCGGCACGGTGTCGAACTGATGTTCGGCCAGAGCCTGCCGTCCGCGCTGTACCTCGTCGTGCCCGAGAACGGCATGCGCCAGATCGCCTACCGCACCGAGAACGCCGGCGGCGCGATGGCCGACGGCCATGCACGGGCGTCGGGCAAGGTATCGGTGGTCACCGCGCAGAACGGGCCTGCAGCCGCGCTGCTCGCACCCGCCCTGGCGGAAGCCCTCAAGGCCTCGGTACCGATCGTGGCGATCGTGCAGGACGTCCGCCGCACGCAGACCGACCGCAACGCTTTCCAGGACCTCGACCACTTCGACATCTTCCGCGGTTGCAGCAAGTGGGTGCGCCGCATCCCCGAACTGTCGCGCATCGACGACTACATCGACATGGCCTTCGTCGCGGCGGCAAGCGGACGGCCGGGCCCGGTAGTGCTGATGGTGCCGCAGGACCTGCTGACCGAAGCGCTGCCGCAGATGCCCGCCGAGCAGCGGCGCGCATCGCTGGGCACGTATCCGCTCGACCGTTGCAGCGCAGACCCCGCACTGGTCGAGCAGGCCGCCCGACTGCTGGCCACGGCCCGGGCGCCGCTGATCGTCGCCGGCGGCGGCGTACATCTGTCCGGCGCGCAGGCGGCGCTTGCATCGCTCCAGCAGTCGGCCGGCATACCGGTGGCGACCACGGTGATGGGCAAGGGTGCCGTCGACGAGACGCATCCGCTGTCGCTCGGCGTGGTCGGCTACTTCATGGGCACGCGCAGCCGTACGCGGCACCTGCGGCCACTCATCGACCAGGCGGACGTGATCCTGCTGGTGGGCACCCGCACCAACCAGAACGGCACCGACTCGTGGACGCTGTTCCCGAAGTCAGCGCGGTTCATCCATGTCGATGTCGATGGTCTGGAGGTCGGTCGCAACTACGAGTCGCTGCGCCTGGTCGGCGATGCACGCCTCACGCTGCAGCAGCTCGGCGAGGCCGTCGCCGCGCAGGACCTCACGGCGCGCCGGCAGGCGACCGCCGGCGCGGCGCAGGCGATCGCCGAGGGACATGCCGCCTGGCGCGAAGAGGCTGCCGCGCACCTCTCGTCTGCCGCCACGCCGATCCGCCCCGAGCGCCTGATGCAGGAACTCGACCGGGTGCTGACACCCGAGTCGGTCGTGGTGAGCGACGCGAGCTACGCCCCGATCTGGGCAGCCAACTTCCTCACCGCGCGCCGCCCCGGCATGCGCTTCCTCGCCGGCCGAGGGCTGGCCGGGCTGGGCTGGGGATTTCCCGCAGCGCTGGGTGCGAAGCTCGCGCAGCCGGCCAGCGAGGTGTTCTGCCTCACCGGCGATGGCGGCTTCGCGCACATGTGGTCCGAGCTGGAAACCGCGAAGCGCATGGGCATCAAGGTCACCGTGATCGTGCTGAACAACCAGATCCTCGGCTACCAGTGGCATGCGGAAGACGTGCTCTACGGCGGGCACACCGATGCCTGCCAGCTGGCGCCGGTCGACCACGCGGCGATCGCGAAGGCCTGCGGCTGCAACGGCATCCGCGTCGAGACCGCGGATGCATTCGCACCGGCGCTGCAGGCTGCGCTGGCGTCGGACACCACGACGGTGATCGACGTGGTGACGGACCCGCGTGCGTTCCCGCCGATCACGCTGTTCGAGGGCAAGCTGGAAGGCTGAAACCTACCGAAGGAGGAGAGAGATGCCGAGGTACTGCAACGGACAGTCCCGGCCGTCGATGATGCGCGATCGCCTCGAGCGCATGTGCATCGTGCGGACGGGTTTCCTGATGGCTGTCGCAGCGCTGGCTTCGCTGCCCGCGCTGGTGCCTGAAGCATCCGCGCAGACGGCCGCATCGAAGGCGTACCCGGTGAAGACCATCCGCATGGTCCTGCCTTTCCCGCCTGGCGGCGCGACCGACATCATGGCGCGCCGCATCGGGCAGAAGCTGTCGGAACGCTGGGGACAGCAGGTGCTGATCGAGAACCGCGCCGGTGCCGGCGGCAACATCGCCACCGAACTGGTGGCCAAGGCCGCACCCGACGGCTACACGCTGCTGTTCGCGGCCAGCGCACAACTCGCGGTGAACCCGTCGCTCTACGGCAAGGTGCCGTTCGACCCGGTCAAGAGCTTCGCACCGGTGACGCTCGTCGGCAGCGTGCCGAACATACTGGTGGCGCACCCGTCCCTGCCAGTGCGCTCGCTCAAGGAGTTCATCGCGTTCGCGAAGGCCCGCCCTGGCCAGCTCAACTATGCGACGGCCGGCAGCGGCTCGACCGCGCACCTGTCCGTGGAGCTGCTGAAGATCCGGACCGGCATCGACATTGTGCATGTGCCCTATCGCGGCGCCGCGCCCGCAGTGAGCGACCTGCTCGGCGGGCAAGTACCGCTGATGATGGTCAGCATGCCCTCGGTGATCGGCCATGTGAAGGCCGGGAAGCTGCGTGCGATCGGCATGACCGGGGCGAAGCGTTCGGCGGCCGCCCCCGAGGTCACGACCTTCGCCGAGACGCTACCGGCGTTCGAATCCAGCGCGTGGTACGGCATGCTGGCGCCAGCCGGCACCCCGGCGGAGATCGTCGACCGGCTCTTCGAGGAGACGGCGGCGATCCTGAAGATGGCCGACGTACGCGAGACCTTCTTCGGCCAGGGCATCGAGATCATCGGCAGCACGCCGGCGGAGTTTTCCGCCATCATCGAGTCGGAACTGACCAAGTGGGCAGCCGTAGTGCGTAAATCGGGCGCGAAGGTGGATTGAGATGACAGGCAAGGCACAGAAGGTCGTGCGGGTTTACATGGGCGAGGACAGACGGTCTCACTTCGAGGACGTGCAGGTGCCGATGGGCGAATTCCGCCTCGGCACGCTGTTCTCGTACAAGACCGAGATGGCCGGGGTGAGCGGCGTGGTGTTCCGCGAGAATCCGCTCGACGGCTCCCCAGACTTCCACACACCGCCGCGGCGGCAGTTCGTGATCACGCTGGTCGGCGCGGTCGAACTGCAGGTGGGCGACGGCAGCACTCGCGTGTTCGGCCCCGGCGACGTGCTGTTCGCGGAGGATGTGGAAGGCGAAGGCCACTCGGCGCGCGAACTGCTCGGGCCACGGCGCAGCCTGATCCTGCCGGTGCCGGACGCGTTCGACTTCAGGGCGTGGGTCGGGGGTTGAGCCGAACGGTGCCCGGGCGTCTGATGGCGCGCTTCCGGCTGCGCATCAGCGCCCGCGCGCGGGTGCCTCTGCTGGCGCTGCTGGCGCTGCTCGCCAGCGGCCCGGCGCTGGCGGCGGAGCTCACCGTGTCAGCGGCGGCAAGCCTGAACAACGCATTCCGTGAACTGGCGCCGTCGTTCGAGGCGCAGAACCCGGGCACGCGGGTGGTGTTCAACTTCGCGGCATCGGACGCGCTGCTCGCCCAGGTGGCGCGCGGCGCCCCGGTGGACGTCTTCGCATCCGCAGACGAACAGACCATGGATCGTGCCGGTCAGCAGAAGCTGCTGGTTGCCGGGTCCCGCCGCACGTTCGCCCGCAACGGGCTGGTCGTCGTGGTACCCGCCGACGCGAAGCCGCGGCCTGCAGCGCTCGCTGACCTCGGCCAGCCAGCGTTCCGCCGCATCGCGATCGGCAGCCCGGCCACCGTACCGGCGGGGCGCTATGCGCGTGCCGCGCTGGAAGCGGCAAAGCTGTGGACGGCGATCGAGCCGCGCGTGGTCTTCTCCCAGAACGTGCGCCAGGCGCTGGACTATGTCGTACGTGGCGAGGTCGACGCCGGCTTCGTCTATGCAACCGATGCAATGATCCTCAAGGACAAGGTACGCGTCGCGCTCGAGGTACCGACCTCGACGCCGATCCTGTATCCCGCAGCCGCGATCGCCGGCAGCGTCAACGCGGAGCTCGGACGCCGCTTCGTCGATTTCCTGCTGTCACCGCCAGCGCAGGCCGTGCTCGCGCGACAGGGCTTCCTGAAGCCATGAACCGCGCACGCGCGCCTGTACGAGGGACACCGAACTGATCACCGCACCCGACCCCGCTGTCTGGATCACCCTCGGCCTCACGCTGAAGGTGGCCGCGTGGGCGACCGGCATCAACCTGGTGCTGGGCACCGCCGTCGGCTGGCTGCTCGCGCGCAAGGCCTTCCCCGGCCGCGAACTGGTGGACGCGATCCTCACGCTGCCCTTCGTGCTGCCACCGACCGTGCTCGGCTACTACCTGCTGGTGCTGATCGGCCGGCGCGGCTGGCTCGGCGGGTGGCTGCACGACACCTTCGGCATCAACCTGATCTTCACCTGGCAGGGCGCGGTGATCGCCGCGTCCCTGGTCGCATTCCCGCTGGTGCTGAAGGCGGCACGCACCGCATTCGAAGCGGTCGATCCGCAGCTCGAGCAGGCCGCGCGGGTGCTCGGCCTGGGCGAATGGGCGGTGTTCTTCAGGGTGACCGTCCCCCTGGCCTGGCCCGGCATCCTCGCCGGCACGCTGCTGGTGTTCGCCCGCTCGATGGGCGAGTTCGGCGCAACGCTGATGGTCGCCGGCAGCATCCCGGGCAAGACGCAGACGCTGTCGATCGCGGTGTACGAAGCCGTGCAGGCCGGGCAGGACTCGATCGCCAACACGCTGGTGCTGATCACCTCGATCACCTGCATCGTCGTGCTGCTGCTGGCCGGGCGGCTGGCACCGTCGGGAGCGCGCCGATGAGCTTCAGTGTCGACATCGCGAAATCGATCGGCGGTACACGCCGCCGCTTCGAGCTGCGCGTGGCGTTCGAGACGACCGCCCGGCGCACCGTGATCTACGGCCCGTCCGGTGCCGGCAAGAGCCTCACGCTGCAGGCGCTGGCCGGCCTGCTGGTGCCCGACCGCGGCCGCATCCTGTTCGGCGGCGAGACACTCTTCGATGCCGGCGCGCGGGTACATGTCCCGGCGCGGTCGCGCCGTTTCGGCTACCTGTTCCAGGACTATGCGCTGTTCCCCGGGCTGAACGTCCGGCAGAACGTCGCGTTCGGCCTGTCGACCGGGCTGCGCAATCCGCCAGGCGATGCCGGTGGCGCCGCGGTCGAGCGCTGGCTGGATGCGCTGCAGCTGCGCGAGGTCGCGCTGCAGCGTCCGGCCGAGTTGTCCGGCGGTCAGCGCCAGCGCGTGGCGCTCGCCCGCGCGCTGGTCAACGAGCCACGCGCGCTGCTGCTCGACGAACCGTTCTCGGCGCTCGACCCGGAACTGCGCCAGCGCACGCGCGGCGAACTCGACCGGCTGCTCACGGCCATCGGCATCCCGATCGTGATGATCACGCACGATCCGGACGACATCGAGTGGTTCGGCGAACAGACGCTGTACCTGCGTGATGGCGGGATACAAGACCGCGCATCTCCGCCCGGAGCACCCTGAATCGATGGAGAATGGGACCCTGTACTTCACCCGATTCGGACGCCTGCCATGCAGATACACGCAGACCTGACCCGGCGCGTCGCGATCGACACCCGCACTCTCGAATGGGTTGCTTCGCCGTCGCCTGGCGTGCAGCGCAAGATGCTCGACCGCGACGGCGGCGAGGTGGCGCGTGCGACCTCCATCGTCCGCTACGCGCCGCGGTCGTGCTTCCCGACGCACCGGCATGACTTCGGGGAGGAGATCTTCGTGCTGGACGGCGACTTCCAGGACGAAGCCGGTACCCATGGTCCGGGCACCTTCATGCGCAATCCACCGGGTTCGAGCCATGCGCCCGGCTCGGCCGGTGGCTGCATGCTGTTCGTGAAGCTGCGCCATGTGCACCCCGAGGACCTGCAGCAGGTGGTCATCGACACCACGACCACGCCATGGCGGCAGGGGCTGGTCGAAGGCTTGAGCGTGCTGCCCCTGTGCGAGTTCCGCACCGAGCACACGGCGCTGGTGCGCTGGGCACCCGGTACCCGCTTCCAGGCGCACCGGCACTGGGGCGGCGAGGAGATCTACGTGATCGACGGCGTGTTCGAGGATGAATACGGACGCTATCCGGCGGGCAGCTGGCTGCGCAGTCCGCACCTGAGCCAGCACCGCCCGTTCAGCGCGCAAGGCTGCACGATCCTGGTGAAGACCGGGCACCTGGTCGATGCTCGACACGGCGCGGCGGCAGGATAGCGATGACCGCGTGAGCCTGGTCGGTGCCCATTGCGCACCCCCGATGGCAACGGCATCATGCCCCAGCGCGCTGAGCGCAACAGACAGAAAGGATGAACATGCCCGCAGCAAGCCTCTCTTTCGACCACGCCCATGTGATCAGCCCCGACCCGCAGGGCACCGCCGACTGGTATATCGACCGCCTTGGCGGCAAGGTCGAGCGTTCGGTCGAGATCGCGGGCGCGCCGCAGATCTACCTGTCGTTCGGCGGCGGCGCGATGATCATCGTTCGCGGCCAGCGTCCCGGCGAGGCCGCTGCCGACAAGACCGACCTGCAGTGGGGCATCGACCACTTCGGCATGCGCGTGACGGGCGACTTTGACGCGCTGTGCACCGAGCTGCGTACCAAGGGCGTGAAGTTCCTGCTGGAGCCGAAGGTGATAAACCCGACCACCCGCATCTGTTTCATCGAGGCCCCCGATGGCGTCAGCGTAGAACTGCTCGAACGAAAGGACTGAAGCCATGACCGTAGAAGTCAAACCCACGCTGCGCGTGATCAACGAAGCCGACTTCCCCGGAAAGCGGGGCGTCACCGACGGACAGACCTACCAGCGGCTGATCGGCTGGCCCGGCGTGCAGGATACCGACCGGGTACGCATCGGCCGCGCCACCTACAAGCCTGGCACCTACGAGCAACTGCACTGGCATCCGATCGAGGCCTGCTACTACGTGATCGCCGGTCATGCGACGGTGCGCAACTTCAACGGCGAAGAATTCGAGGTCGGTCCCGGCTCGATGATCTACGCGCCTGCGGGCATCGCCGGTGCGCACGAGTGGGAGGTAAAGGAATACCTGGAACTGCTCGACATCCGCGCCACCAACGAGACCGATCGCAAGATCCAGTACACGGTCGACAAGGAGACGAAGCGCTCGTACATCGACCTGGAAGACCTGCAGTACCGGGAAGCGATCAGCTTCAAGTCGCACTACTAGCCAAGGCTGTCCATCCCCACGCAAGATGTGGCGCGCCGCCTCGCAGAGGGCTGCGCGCCCGGAGGAGGTTTCATGAAGCACGCGCGTTCGAACGGCCCGACGGCACTGCTCGGGCTGATGTCGCTGGCGACCCTCGCCACGTTGGCCCTACCGGTCCACGCCCAGGGCCAGTACCCGAACCGTCCGATCCGGATGATCTCGCCCTTCCCGCCAGGCGGCCCGACCGACCTGGTCGGCCGCCTGGTGTCGTCGCGGCTCGCCGAGAACCTCGGCCAGCCGCTGGTGATCGAATCGCGCCCCGGCGCGAGCGGCAACGTCGGCCTGGAACTGGCCGCACGCGCCGCACCGGACGGCTACACGATCGTGCTCAGCTCACCGGTGATCGCGCTGAGCCCGCTGATGTACACCAAGCTCAACTACGACCCGCAGAAAGACCTCGCACCGATCGCGCTGGTCGGCGCGGTACGCAACGTGCTGGTCGTGCATCCGTCGGTGCCGGCGAAGAACCTGAGGGACCTGGTGCAGATCGCGCGCAAGTCTCCGGGCCGCCTGAACTACGGCTCCGGCGGGGTTGGCACCACCACACACCTTGCACCCGAGCTGCTGAAGAGCCTCGAGAAGCTCGACATCGTGCACGTGCCCTACAAGGGCTCCGGCGTCGCGCTCGGCGCGCTGGTCGGTGGCGAGACCGACATGCTGGTGGTCGCCGCGCCGGCGGCCGTGCAGCAGATCAACGCCGGACGGGTACGCGCGCTGGCCGTGCTGATGCCCGAGCGCTTCAGCGATCTGCCGAACGTGCCGACCTCGAAGGAGTCGGGCTTCCCGAACTTCGAGATCAGCGTCTGGTACGGCATGCTGGCACCGACCGGCACCCCGCGTGAGATCATCAACCGGCTGAACGCCGAACTGGCGAAGGCCGTGAGCGCACCGGACATGAAGCCCAAGTTCGCCAGCGCGGGCGTCGAACCGATGACCAGCACGCCCGAGGAATTCGGCGCGTTCATCCGCAGCGAATCGAAGCGCTTCGCCCAGGTGATAAGGGACGCGGGCATCAAGGGCGACTGAGCGCCGATCACACACCACCATCGAACGAACGACTGGAGTCGCAGCATGAAGGGCAACAAACCGCCGGTGATCGACATGCACAGCCATGTGCTTCCCAGGGCCATGGTCGAGGCGATCCGCCAGCGGCCGAGCGACTTCGGCATGACGGTGCGCGGCACTGGCGCCGACGAGGCGCTGGTGCGTGACGACAACCACGGCTCGCCGCTGTTTCCCGAGTTCCATGACGTCGAAGCCAAGATCGCAGGCATGGACCGCAAGGGCATCGACATCTCGGTGCTGTCGGTGACGCCGGTGGTGTTCTTCTACTGGCTCGACGCCGACAAGGGCCTCGATGCCGCGCGCGTGCTCAACGACGGCATCGCCGCGATGGTGGCCTCGCGCCCGACGCGCTTCCGCGGCATGGCGACGCTGCCGATGCAGGATGTCGATGCCGCAGTCGCCGAACTGGAGCGCGCGACGCGCGAGCACGGCTTCCGCGCGGTCGAGCTCGGCTGCCGCATCAAGGGCGACCTGGTCTCGGATGCCAAGTTCCGCCCGGTGCTCAAGCGCGCGGCAGAACTCAAGGTGGCAGTGTTCGCCCATCCGTACATCGCCGGCGCGCTGCCCAAGGACCTCTGCAACTACTACCTCGGCAACACCCATGGCCTGCCGTTCGACACGGCGCTGATGGCCTCGCACCTGATGCTCGACGGCACGCTCGATGCACTGCCCGACCTCGACTTCATCCTCGCCCATGGCGGCGGCCACCTGCCCTACCAGTTCGGCCGGCTCGACCACGGCTACCAGGTACGCAAGGAAGCCAAGGCCAACACGTCGAACCCGCCCGAGTCTCAGCTGCACCGCTTCCGCTTCGACTCGCTCACCCATGATGTCGAGTCGCTGCGCTTCCTGATCCGCCGTGTCGGCGCCGATCGCGTGATGATCGGCACCGACGCGCCGTTCGACATGGCCGAGGACGATCCGCTCGGCATGCTGGCGCAGGTCGACGGCCTCACCGATGCGCAGCGCGAGCGCATCCTGTCGCTGAACGCCCTGGAAGTGCTCGGCGAGAAGCCCTGATGCCGGGCGCAGCACGGCCCGAACTGCTGGCGATCGCACCGGTCTACCCGCCGGCGCTCGCCGAGGCGGAGACGTTCTGCACGCTGCACCGGCGCTGGCTGCTGCCCGATGCCGATGCCTTCCTGCGCGAACACGGCACGCGCATCCGCGTGCTGGTGACCACCGGCGTGCGCGGCTTCACGGCACGCGACCTCGATGAACTGCCGAATCTCGGCCATGTCGCCTGCTTCGGCATGGGCCACGGCACGTTCGACCTCGCCGCGGCGACGGCGCGCCGCATCACCGTTAGCAACACGCCCGACTGGACCGACGAGGCGGTAGCCGATGTCGCGCTCGGGCTGATGATCGGCACGATGCGCCGCCTGTGCGAAGCCGACCGCTTCGTGCGCGCCGGCCGCTGGGCAGAAGGGCCATTCCCGATGAGCACCGACCTGCGCGGCAAGACGGTCGGACTGGTCGGGCTGGGATCGATCGGCCGCGCGGTCGCGCGCAGGGTCGAGGGCTTCGGCATGAAGGTCGTGTGGCACGGGCCTTCACCGAAGGCAGATGTGCGCTGGCCGTACTTCCCGGCGCTGGTGTCGATGGCCGAAGCGGTCGACTGCCTCGTGGTGTGCTGTGCCTCGACCGCAGCCACCCGGAGGCTGGTGGATGCGCGCGTCCTGGCCGCGCTCGGCCCGCAGGGCTTCCTCGTGAACGTGAGCCGCGGCGCCGTGGTCGACGAAGCGGCACTGATCGAAGCACTGGCGTCGGGCGTGATCGCCGGGGCCGGGCTGGAAGTGTTCGAGGACGAGCCGCGGGTACCGGCGGAACTGCGCGCCATGGATCAGGTGATGCTGGTGCCGCACATCGGCTCGTCGACGCGCGAGATACGGGCGCACCGGCAGGCGACGTTCATCGGGAACGTGAAGGCCTTCCTCGGAAGCGAGGCGTAAACACTCGCCTGACTGCAAACCCGCCTGTGCATTGAGCATTTGCACACGCATCCGGCCACGGACGGGTCACCCGCAGCCGTACGCGGACGTACACGCTGGTGTTTTCGGCCTGGCTGCAGATGGCGGCGATCTTGCCGGTGATACACGAAGAGATTTCCACCCCGGTCTGCAGCCCGGGCACCTGATACAGCAAACTGGCGGACCTCAACGTGGGGAGCGGCAGCGTGCTGGTTTTCAGGGCTGGATTATTCGCGGAGATAACCAGCATAATTTGCGTAAGGTGCGGAAGAGAAGGGCGAAAACCGGTGCTTGCGATGCCGATTTATGGAGACAGTCGGCTGCGATAAAGGGCAGTTTTGTCTCCCTACAACACGTTAGAGCGCAATGATCACCAGCCTGCTCATTTTGCTGCCGCTACTTGCCGCGTCGCTGTACGCGTTCTTTCGTTTTGCACCGTCGCACGCAGACAACCTGCGCGTATGATTACGTGCCGGTCAAAAGGAGCGTCCTCAT